>JAEXPG010000224.1 GCA_023447015.1 Verrucomicrobiota bacterium | reverse complement strand
TGTGTCCAAGCGAAGGCGGCCCCCGTGGGGTGCGGCGGAGTCGTGGCCTGATGGGCGGTCGGTCGCTCCAGTTTCTCGGTTCGGCGGCGCGCAAGTGGTGCGGCACGGGCGGCTGCTGGCGGCGTCTGGTCGGCGTGGCGCTCGTGGCGGGTTTCGCCGCGCTGCTGCTGCCGTTCTGGCACCCGGTCTACCGGTTCAGCAGTCTGCTGCAGCTGGCGGAGAGCAACCAGCGGCGCGGACCGGCGGTGCTGCGGGAGACACCGATTGTGGCGAGCGAGGAGGGCTACGACGGGCAGTTCTATGCGCAGCTGGCCTGCGATCCGTCGCTGCGTGCGCCGGAGCTGCGCAAGGGCGTCGACACCCTTTCCTATCGCGGGAGGCGGATCCTCCTGCCCGCCGTCGCCTGGGCGCTGGGGCTTGGCCGGCCGGAGCGCGCGCTCGAGATCTTCCCGTGGCTGAACCTCGCGTGCTGGCTGGCGCTCGCCTGGCTGCTCTGGCCGCTGTTGCAGGCGGACCGGCGCTGGCTCGGCGTGGCGGCCTGGGCCGGGGTGATGTTTTCCGCGGGGGCGTTGGCGAGCGTGCGCTTTGCGCTGACGGACCTGCCGGCTTTGCTGCTGTATGTGCTCGCGCTGCGGGCGGCCACGGCCGGCCGGGCGGGGCGCATGGCCGGCTGGTTGGGGGCGAGCCTGCTGGCCCGCGAGACGATGCTGGTCGGCGTGTGGGGCCTCGGTCCGGAGCCGGGGGAGAAGCCGGCGCGGCTGGCCCGGGCGGCCGGCTGGTTGGCGCTGGCGGTGCTCCCGCTGGCATTGTGGTTCGGTTACATCCATGGGCAGGTCGGAGGGGCCGCCGGCGGACAACGCAACTTCACCTGGCCGCTGGCGGGCCTGATCGGCCGCTGGCGGGAGTCGTGGTCGCATCTCGGCGCACCCGACGAGCCCGCGCTCGCGTGGACCTCGTTCCTTGCGACCATCGCGGTGACGGCGCAGCTGGCCTTCCTCCTGAGCCGGTGCGACTGGCGGAACCGCTGGTGGCGTGCCGGCGCCGGTTTCGCGGTGTTGGCGCTGCTGCTCGGGTCCGCGGTGTGGGAGGGGTTCCCGGGAGCGGCGCCACGCGTGCTCCTGCCGCTGCTCCTGGCGTGCAATGTGCTGGCGCTCGAACGGCGTGGGGCGGCGCTCTGGTTGCTGGTCCTCAATCTCTCGGTACCGAGCGGCCTGATGGAAATGAGGGCCCCGGCCTCGGCCGACGACCGCGAGATCGCGGTGGCCCGCGTCGGCGGTGGTGCGGCGGTGCTGCGCGTGGGCGAGGGCTGCTATGCGCCCGAGGCCTTGGGCAAGGACCGCTGGGTCTGGACCGGCCAGGATGCCCGCTGGCCCCTGCGGCTGTGGGCGGACGGCACCGCGCGCGAGCTGGTGCTGACGGTCCGGGTGCGGGCGCTCGACGAGCGCGAACTGGTGATCTCCTGCCCGGAAGGCGAACTCTGGCGCGGGCGGGTCGGGCGGGCGTGGACGCCGGTGCGGCTGCGCCCCCTGGCGTTGCGCGGTGGTGAGGTGACGCTGTTGCTGCATTCGGACAGCCCCGGGGTGAGCGAAGGTCCGGGAGCGGCGGCGCGACGTTTCTCCGTCTGCCTGCTCAACCCGCGCCTCGAACTGCGGCCGCGATCGACCACGGGTCCGGGCGGTCGCGACTGAACCAACCCGGGGTGGACCGAGCCGCCGGGACCGGTTTTCCGGGAACGGACTTTGGCATGGATTCCGGGCGCGCGGTCTGAATTAGTCGTTTCCCCATGAAAGTCCCGTTCCTCGACCTCACGCTCCAGCACCAGCCCCTGCGCGCCGAGATTCTCGCCGCGTGGGCCGCCACGCTCGACGGCAACCGCTTCTGCCTCGGGCGCGATGTGGAGGAATTCGAGAAGGCGTTCGCGACCGCCTGCGGCGCGACCGACTCCATCGGCGTCGACAACGGCACGAGTGCGCTGCACCTCGTCTCGCAGGCGCTGGGGATCGGGCCGGGCGATGACGTGATCGTGCCGGCGTTCACCTTCATCGCCTCGGCGTGGACGGCGACCTACGTCGGTGCGCGGCCGGTGTTTGCGGACGTCGATCCGGTGCACTACTGCCTCACGGCCGACACGATCCGCGCGGTGCTCACGCCGAAGACCAAGGCGATCGTGGTCGTGCATCTCTTCGGCCAGCCGGCCCCGATGGACGAGATCCTCGCGCTGGCGGCCGAGCGCGGCCTGAAGGTGATCGAGGACTGCGCGCAGGCGCACCTCGCGCAGTACCGCGGCCGGCCCGTCGGCCTCTTGGGCGACGCGGGCACGTTCAGCTTCTATCCAACCAAGAACCTCGGCGGCTGTGGCGAGGGTGGAGCGGTGATCTCGAAGCACGCCGACCTGCTCAAGCGCGTGCGCACGCTCCGCGTCCACGGCTCCGACCGGCGCTACTACCACGATCTGGTCGGCGGCAACTTCCGCATGGAGGGCATGCAGGCCGGTGCGCTCAGTGTGAAACTCAAGCATCTCGCGGGCTGGACCGCGCGGCGCCGCGCGATCGCCGCGCGCTACCGCGCCGGCCTGAAGCTGGCCGGGCTCGCCGTGCCGCAGCCGCAGGCGTGGGGCGAGTCGGTGTTCCACCAGTTCACCGTCACGCACCCGCGGCGCGACGCGCTGCGCGAACACCTCACGAAGGCGGAGATCGGCACCGACCTCATCTACCCGATGCCGCTGCACCTGCAGCCCTGCTACGCGTCGCTCGGCTACAAGCCCGGCTCGATCCCGCAGGCCGAGCGCATCTGCGCCAACTGCGTGAGCCTGCCGATCTTCCCCGAGCTCACCGACGCGCAGGTCGACCACGTGATCGCGTCGGTCAACTCCTTCCCGGGATGATCGGCCCGCTCCGCGTCAAGGTCTGCGGCCTCACCACGGCGGAAGACGCCGCGGCGGCCGCCGGCGTGGGCGCGGATTTCCTCGGCTTCATCCTCTACCCGAAGTCGCCGCGCTTCCTGCCGCTGGAGCGGTACGCGGCGTTGCGACCGCACCTGCCGGCGTTGCCGAAGGTCGCGGTGATGGTGGCGCCGAGCGAGGACGAGCTCGCCGCGGCGCAGGCGGCCGGGTTCGACTTCGTCCAGGTCCATTTCTTGGTGACGGACGAGGCCGCGGCCCGCCGGGCCCATGCCGCGGTGGGCGCGGCGCGTTTGTGGCTCGCGCCGAAGCTGCCGCCCGAGGCGGAGCTTCCGCCGGAGCTGCTGCCGCTCGCCGACACCTGGCTGCTCGACACCTATCGCGCCGACAGTTTCGGCGGCACGGGGCACACGGGCGACTGGGCGAAGTTCCGTCGCTGCCACGAGGCCAAGCCCGCGAAGCGCTGGATTCTCGCCGGTGGCCTCACGCCCGAGAACGCCGCGGCGGCGGTGGCGGCCACGGGCGCGACGACGATCGACGTGAACAGCGGCGTCGAGTCCGCGCCGGGCCGCAAGGATGCGGCCAAGCTCGCGGCGCTGCGTGCGGCGCTGGTGGGGCGAGCTTGAGCGGAGTTCCGCGGGCCGGCCGACCGGCTTGAAACGGGATTGAAACGCGGTGGGGCGGAGCGCAGCGTTTTCGTTCATGACCATCAACGATCTCGCCCAACGCCACGTCATGTCGCAGCCGGTGTACGAGCCCGGCAAGCCGATCGAGTATGTCGCCCGGGAGCTCGGGCTCGATCCGGCGACGATCATCAAGCTGGCCTCCAACGAGAATCCCGTCGGCTCGTCGCCGAAGGCGCTCAAGGCGGTGCGGGCCGCGCTGAAGGATTCGCAGCTGTATCCTGACGGTGGTTGCGTGCGGCTGCGCGACAAGATCGCCGCCAAGCTCGGGCTGAAGCCGGAGCAGATCGCGGTGGGCAACGGCTCCAACGAGCTGCTCGAGCTGCTCGGGCACGCCTTCCTCGGCGCGGGCGACGAGGTCGTCATGGGCAAGCCGGCCTTCATCGTCTACAAGCTGGTGACACTTCTCTTCGGCGCGAAGCCGGTCGAGGTGCCGCTGGTGAACCACGTGCACGACCTGAAGGCGATGGCCGCCGCGATCACGCCGCGGACCAAACTTGTCTATCTCGCCTGCCCGAACAATCCCACCGGCACCGCCAACTCGGAGGCGGAGATCCTGGAATTTGTTCGCGCGCTGCCGGACCATGTCGTCTTCGTGCTCGACGAGGCCTACGCCGAGTATGTCGAGAATCCCCCGGACCTCCGGCCGCTCATCGCCGAGGGGCGGAAGGTGATCTGCCTGCGCACGTTCTCGAAGATCTACGGCCTGGCCGGTTTCCGCGTGGGCTACGGTTACGCCCCGGCGGAGCTGGTGGCGCTGCTCAACCGTGTGCGCCAGCCCTTCAACGTGAACTCGGTGGCGCAGGAGGCCGCGATCGCGGCGCTCGACGACGAGGCGTTTGTGAAGCGTTCGCGCCGCGTGAACAACGCGGGCCTCAAGCAGCTCACCAAGGGCTTCAAGGCGCTCGGGCTGGAGGTCGCGCCCAGCGCGGCGAACTTCCTGCTGGTGAAGGTGGGCGACGGCAACGCCGTCTTCCAGAAACTGCAGAAGGCCGGCGTGATCGTGCGGCCGGTCGGCGGTTACGGGCTGCCCGAGTGGGTGCGCGTGACGGTCGGCACGAGGGCGCAGAACGAGCGCCTGTTGTCGCTGATGGCCGGCTGAGCCCCGCGGTTCTTGGCGGTCGAAGTCGCTTGGCGAAGGGCGCACCACGCGGTGCGCCTTTCCCGTTGTTGGGCGGAGCCGGTGGAGCTCTCCCGATCGCGGGCGGCACGCCCGGGCAGTGCGACGCGGGTGCCGGTGTTTCGGCTGTGCCGAGGCAGGGCGGTGCCAGTTGCCGCGGCGGTTCTGCGTCCAGCGCGGCTTCAGCCGGAGCGAACGGCGGAATAGGCCGCGGCGTTCCGCGCCCGGAAAGAGCCCGGTCTATTTTCCGGCGGTGGCGGCGGAGGTCGTCTCGATGGGGCTGTGGCCCAACGCGGACTGGATGGCGGCCAGCAGTTCGTCGCGACCGGTGACGAAGAGGAACCGGTCGCTGCCCAGGCGGGTGCAGGCGGTGCGGAGCAATTCGGGCGAGGGCCGGCGCATGGTGAGCAGGCGGCGGAGGTTGGCGATGAGCTCCTCGGTGGGGCTGCGCTCGAGGTCGAGCTCGATGAGGCGGGTGAGCGCGGCCTGGTTGCGGAGGTCGGTGGCGACGGCCTGCGCGAGCACGCGGCGGGCCTGGTCTTTGGCGCCGATGGCGATGAGGCGGTTCGAGATCGCGGTGAGGTGCTCGGCGCGGACGTTGGGCTGGGTGAGGAAGTGGTTGAGGTAGAGGTTGCCGTCCTCGTTCTGGTTGAGGCCGTAGCAGGCGACGGCCTGCAGACCGTTGACGATGCCGAGGAATTTCTGGAGCCACTCGGGCCGGTTGCGGCCGATCTGGATGATGAAGTCGAGCGCGGCCTGGTACTCGCGGGCGACGATGTAGGCCTCGATGACCATCAGGCCGGCGGTGTCGGCCTCGAGGTTCTTCTCCTGAAGGTGGCGGTAGATGCGCAGGGCGAGGGCGGAGTCGCCGTTCTCGGTGCCGAAGTTGGCGAGGGCGAGCAGGGCGGTGCGGTCCGCGGGGAAGTCGCGGATGAGGCCGTCGATGGCTTGCTGGTACTGTGCGGTGTTGTGGTTGAGCCGGTAGGCCTGGAGCAGATCGATGCGGGCGGGGGCGGATCGCGGGTTGGCGAGTTCGCGCAGGAGGGCGTAGCGCTCGACCGCGCCGAACCGTCCGAGTTCGCGGTTGTAGCTGGCCAGCTGGCTGTAGAAATCCTCGTCGTCGGGCGCCTCGCTGGAGAAGGCCTTGAGGCGTTCGAGGGCGATCTCGGTGTGCCCGCGCTCCCATTCGATGCGGACGAGAAGAAGGCGGCCGTCCTTGGTGCGCAGGAGCGAGTAGTCCTTGATGAGCGCTTCGGCGGCGTCGTAGTTGCCGCGGTAGAAATGGGCGGTGGCGGCGGCGAGCGCGACGAGCTGGTTGCGCTCGTTGACCTGCGGGGTGGCGGGGAGCAGCTCTGCCGCGATGCGGCGAACCTCGTCATCCTCCTGGTATTGGATGAGGAAACCGAACAACGACTTGAGATAGTCGGTGTTGTCGGTGGCGTAGGGGAGGCCCTCGACGAGGGTGCGCTGGGCCAGCTCGATGCGCCCGAACAGGCTGAAGAACTGGGCGAGGATCAACCGGCCTTCGGTGTTGGAGGGGGCGGCGGCCACGCCGACGCGGAGGTGGTGGATGGCCTCGACCCACTTCTGATCGGAGATCTCCTGTTTGGCCTGTTTGATGTAGAAGTTGCCCCGGGCGGTGCGGTACTCCGGCCAGCGGTTGGGGAGCAGGATGTCGACGATCCGGACATCGGCGAAGCCGCGATGGAATCGCACCCACAGGTAGACCCCGCCCACGACCGCAAGCCAGGCGGCGATGGAGAACACGGCCAGCAGCACCCCCAGCCGCCCCCACGCGACCCGCACATGGGTACCGTCCGCCTCCTGATGGATCGACACCGGGAAAACCGACCAGGACTGGGCAGGCGGGGTGGTGATGTTTACCTTTTGTTTCTCGTGGTGCATGGGGCTCTTTCAGAGGCGGACGCTACGGTTTCGGCACCCAAATGCTACCAAATTAGGCCTTGCTGGTGGGCTTCGCGTGTTTTTCGCTAACCGAGGCCTCAACTACATTCTCCATCTTATGAACAAACGTCTCGTTACCCTGCTCGTGAGCTTCTCTTTTGCGGCTCTCTTCGCCCGCGCCGACATCAACATCGACTCCATCGTCAATGAGGCGAAGGCCGATGCCGACAAGGCTCCGGCTGTCGTCGCCAAGGCCGCGGTCGCCAATCCCGACTCCGCTGTCCAGCTGGTTTCGGCCACGGTCACGGCCATCCCGTCGAAGGTGATCCAGATCACCTGCGCCGTGTGCAAGGGCCTGCCGAAGCTGTCCCCGGAGATCGTGCGCGCCGCGCTCGACGCGTTCCCGGACCGCTCCGCCGAGATCGTTGTCGGTGTGGCCGACTGCGTGCCCGCCGAGGTGCGCGAGGCGCTCGCGGCTCCGACCGCCGCCGCGGCCGCTCCGGCCCGTCCGATCACCATTCCGCTGCCCCAGCCGATCAATCCCGACATCGTCAGCCCCTCGAACTGAGCGGCCGGCGACACCCTAAACACAAACTACAGTCATGAGCAGAACTACGATCTTGGGGATCGCCGCGCTCGCGTGCGGCTCCTCGCTGGCCCTCGCGGAATCCGGTATCGCCCTCGGGCCCGACACCAAGCTTCATCTGACCTTGGACGGTCAGGTCCGTTTTGACGACAACGTCCGCCTGGACTCCGACAACGAGAAGAGCGACACGGTCTTCGTCGTGGCGCCCGGACTCGATCTGAACTACAACGGCGGCCTTTCGAAGGGCAATGTCGTGGTGCAGGAGCAGATCATCCGCTACGGCGATGTGGACGAGCTCGACGGCGAGCTGTTTTCCGCGGTCGGCGAGTACACCTACGAGGGCGCGATGACCAAGGTCGCGGCCCGCGCCGGTTACCGCGAGCTCAGCCAAGGCAGCGTCACGATTCGCAACCGCGAGGAGGCTGTGCGCCATGATGTCGGCAACGCCTCGATCGACGCCGTCTGGTCGGCCACCGCGAAGACCCGCATCGGTTCCGGGCTCTTCTACAATTCGACGACCTACCCGAGCGGGTTCTACGCGGACCACGAGAGCTATGGTCTCCCGGTCGACCTCTACTACGAGGTTTCGCCGAAGCTCGATGTGAGCTTGGGCTATCGTTACCGCCGTTCGCTGGTCGACCGTCCCACCGCGTTGATGCCCGGCCAGACCTGGATCTCCCAGGATTCCAAGGATCATTTCTTCAACGTCGGCGCCCGTGGTGAGTTCACCCCGAAGCTGAACGGCCAGGTTCGCATCGGTTACGGTGTCCGCAATTTCGACGAGGTCGCGACCGGGCTCGATGACTCGCAAGGCCAGCTCTCCTTCATGGGAGCCCTGACCTATGTGTACTCGCCGAAGGCCTCGTTCGACTTCTCGCTGTCCAACGACTTCAGCAACTCGGCCTACGGCACCTCGCAGGAGATCCTCTCGTTCCGCAGCGGCGGCCGTTTCGAGTTCTCGCCCCAATGGAGCGCGCAGGCGGGTCTCAGCTATGAGCAGACCAGCTATGCCAAACCGTACGATCGGGACGACGACTTCATCTCCGGTGATGTCGGTGTGGTCTACACGATGAACGAGAACGTCTCGGTCTACGCTACCTATATTCATCGGACGAACTCCTCGAACGAGGATGTGTACGACCTCGACAGCAACGTCCTGAGCCTCGGAGTTTCTCTCCGCTACTGAAAGTGACCAGCCTTCCGTCGGTCTGTCCGCAAACCGGGAGTGGCGCCACCAAGCGCCTTCTGTCTCGCCCGCGAGGCCTCCCGGTCTTCTTGGTCTTTGTGCTGCTCCTGCTGCCCGTCTGGGCCGCAGGAGCGCCTGCTTCCGCCAAGGACTATACGCTCGAGCCGGGCGATGTGGTCGCGGTGAAGGTGTTCCAGGAACCGGACTTGGACCGCGAGCTGCGTGTCTCGCAGGAAGGCGATCTGTATTTCCCGCTGATCGGCAAGGTCGTGGCTGTCGGCCGGACCTTGGCCGAGGTGGAGCAGACGGTGCGCGATGCCTATGATCGCGACTTTCTGGTCAACCCGCAGATCAACATCGTCATCCTGAAGTACCAGATCCGTACCGTGAATGTCCTCGGTGCGGTGAACCAGCCTCAGGCTGTCGAGTACCCGCCGGAGCAGCGGCTCACCATTCTCGACGCGATCTCCCGCGCGGGCGGGTTCAATCGCCTCGCGGATCGCCGCCGGGTGCGGCTCACCCGGACGCTGCCCGATGGCCGGGTCGAGAACTCGGTCATCAACACCGACGAGCTGATGTCCGGTGTGGCGAAGGACCCGTTGGTTTTGAAGAAGGACGATGTGGTGTTTGTTCCCGAGCGCGTGCTATGACGACTGGCGATTCCCCCGAAAACGGCCAAGCGGCCCCCGGTACGCCCCGTCGTGCCCAACAGCAGTCCCATGCGCGTGTCGGTGGCGAGGGCCACTACGGCTATGGCTACGGCCATGAGGCCTACGGCTACGGCGAGCCGGAGAGCGCGCCGCACCGCAATTTCCGCGACTACCTGCTCATCCTGCGCGAGCGGATGTGGTATGTGATCGTCGTCTTCCTCGTGGTGTTGACGGCGACGCTGGTCTTCACCTTCAGCCGCACGAAGCAGTACACCGCCGGTGCGACGGTCGAGATCCTGCGCCGCGACGCCGTCGTCATGAAGGTCGAGGAGGTCCGCGATACCGAACTGCGCGGCCCCGAGGACCTCAACACCCAGATCAAGTTGCTCGAGAGCCTGGCGATCGTGGAGAAGGTTTCCGAGCGCCTGGTCGGCGCCGACGCCAAGGCCTTCATGGCGCCCTATGACAAGGGTGGCAGCGGCGATCCGATCACCCCGCGCGAGATTCTCGGGCGCAACCGCAAGGTTGTTCCCGTGCGCCAGACCCGCGTGATCATGGTCACCTACACCCATCCCGATCCGGCGATGGCGGCGAAGGTGGCCAATCTCTTTGTCGACGAGTTCATGACCTACAATGCGAAGCAGCGCATGGACGAGTCGATGAACGCGGTCGAGAACCTGAAGAGCCGCGCCGACACCCAGCGCAAGAAGGTGCAGGAGCTCGGCATCAACCTGCAGGCCTACAAGGAGCGCAACAACATGGTGTCCCTCGACCAGAGGAAGGACATCGTCACCGAACGCCTCAAGGCCCTGAATCTTCTCCTCACCCAGTCCTCCGCACGCATGAAGGAGGCGGAGGTGCGCTGGATGCAGGTCCAGGAGACGCAGAAGGCCGGCGGTACCTTGGCCGACCTGACGTTCATCGCCTCGATTCCGCTGATCCAGAACCTTTCCCAGCAGGTCGCCGCCCAGAAGATCTCGGTCGCCCAGCTGCAGCAGCGCTATCGCGCGAAGCATCCGCGGATGCTCGAAGCGGTGCAGTCCCTCTCGCAAACGGAGACGGAGCTCAAACGCGCGCTCGAGACCGCGGCGAGCAACATCCGCAGCGAGTACGAGACCAACCGCCGTGCCTATGACCAGGCCCACGCGGAGCTCTCCAGCCAGGAATCCGAGGCGCTCAAGCTCGACAGCATGCTCGTCGAGTACAAGTCCGCGGAGAACGAGCTCCAGGTGAACGAGCAGCTGCTCAACAGCATCGTGGGGCGCATGCGCGAGACCACGATGGTCGGCAACATCGAGACCCAGAATGCCCGCCGGGTCGACAGGGCCTTGCCCCCGCTGCCCAGCGATCACTCTTCGCCGAACTATCTGCTCAACACCGCGCTCGGCATCTTCGGCGGCGCCGGCCTCGGCCTCGCGTTCGCCTTCTTCGTCGCCTTCATCGACGACCGGGTGAAGAGCGCCTTCGACATCGAGGCGGTCGTCGGTCTCCCGCTCATCGCCATCGTCCCGCAGATCCGGAAGATGGAGGCGGTCGAGAAGTCGCAGGTGGCCATCTCCAACGCCGACCCGCAGGCGGCCGAGGCGTTCCTCTCGCTCCACTCGAACCTGCGCCTGAAGGACGAGGCCAAGAACGCCAAGGTCATTCTCGTCACCTCCACCACGCCGAGCGAGGGCAAGTCGTTTGTCACCTCCAACCTCGCGCTCACCTTCGCGGCCCACGGCGAACGCACGATCATCGTCGACTGCGATCTCCGGAAGCCCAACGTCCACCGCTCCTTCGGCGTCGAGAACCACAAGGGCGTGATCGACTACTGTGTCTCCGGCGCCTCGCTGGATTCGGTCGTCATCAAGAACTTCCAGCCGAACTTCGACATCCTCCCCTCGGGCGGCCGTGCGAAGAACCCGACGCAGATTCTCAACAGCGCCGACTTCGAGCACCTCTTCGACGAGCTGCGCCGGCGCTACGACCGGATCCTGGTCGACACGCCGCCGCTCGCCGCCGTGAGCGATGCGATGGTGATCCTGCCCCTGGCCGACGGCTCGGTCTTCACGATCATGTTCAACCACGTCCGGCGGAAGGCGGCGCAGTTCTGCGCCCGCCGTCTGCTCGAGACGAACGTCCCGTGCTTCGGCGCGGTCCTCAACGCGTTGAACCTCTCCGTGAGCGGCTACTACTACGCCCAGTACTACGACAAGTCCTACAAGGACTACTTTGTCGTGGCTGACGACGGTTCGCCCTCCGAGAAACAGGAGTGATCGACCTGCCGGGCCGCGAGCCCGGAGCACCGCGGGGCGGAGATGATCTCCGCCCCTTCTTCTTTTCTGCGCGGAAGCACTGCATCTGGCTGTTTGCCGCTATGGCAATCGCGGGACCGCCGATGCTGGCGCGGTCCGCCGGCGGACGCGGTCAGTGGCCCGCGCGTTTCGCCGCGGCGCGGCGGAGGCGGTCGTTGACCGCGATGCCGGCACCGGTTTCGGGCGCGAGTTCCGCGTGGAGTTGGCGGAGGTTGGCACGATCGAGGGCGTGCAGCTTGGCGAAGAGCTGGCGCGCCGCTTCCTTCGGCTGCGCGCGCCGGGAGAGGATCTCGATTCGCGCCGCGGTCTTGGGCAGTTCGCCGCCCGGGTGGGCGAAGAGGATGAATCCTTCGTCGGCTCCCGCACGCCGGATCATCGCTTTGGAGATCCGTGAGTGCAGCTGCAGAGGGGTGCGGGGGCTGTAGTGCCGGGTCAGGAGCCCGGGGGCGCGCAGCGGGCCGGCTGCCACGACGGCCTGGTTGCGGACCGGCACCGGTTGGCCGAGCACGGCGGCGATCTGCGTGGCGGTGATGCCGCCGACCCGCAGCACCTGTGGCGCGGCCGGATCCGAAAGGTCAACGATGGTCGACTCGACGCCCACGTGGCAGGGCCCGCCATCGAGGATGTGGGCGATGCGCCGGCCGAGCCCCGTCTCGACGTGCTCGGCGGTGGTGGGGCTGATGAAACCGAAGGGATTGGCGCTCGGTGCGGCCAGCGGCAGGCGGCAGAGCCGGAGCAGCCGGTGCATCACCGGGTGGGCCGGGCAGCGGATGGCGACGGTCGGGCCGCCGGCGGTGGCGACCGCGGGGACGAGGGCGCGTTTGCGCAGGACGATCGTGAGCGGGCCGGGCCAGAACGCGCGCATGAGCCGGCGCGCCGAGGCGTTGATGACGGCGAGCTTCGCCGCGGCCGCGATCGACGGCACGTGCACGATCAGCGGATCGGTGAGGGGCCGTTGTTTCGCGCGGAAGATGGCGCGGCAGGCGCGGGGATCGAGGGCGTTGGCGGCGAGGCCGTAGACGGTCTCGGTGGGCACGGCCACCAGCCCGCCCTCGGCGAGGACGCGCGCGAGGCGGCGAAGGTTGGCTGCGGTCGGCTGGTGGATTTCCGCCATGTGCCGGGGTCGGGACAGAAAAAAAGCCGGAGCGTGAACTCCGGCTTCTGAAAACGGGCGGAGCTGATGGATCAGGCCATCAGGTGGATGTTGCGGGCGCGCTTGATGGTCTTGGTGACCTTGCGCTGCTGCTT
>JAEXPG010000318.1 GCA_023447015.1 Verrucomicrobiota bacterium | reverse complement strand
CCGTCGCACTCGCCAGCCGCGGATCCTGCGGCCACGATCCGCGCCGTCCGCCATGCCTTCGCCCGTCCATCGTTTCCGCCCCTCCCGTTGCTGGGCGACCCTCCTGCTGGCCTCGGCTGCGCTGGCGTGCATCCTGGTTCCGGCCCTCGCGGAGAAGCTGCTCTACCGCCGCCCCGAGATCGCCGCCGGCGAGATCTGGCGCCTCTGGACCGGCCATCTCGTGCACTTTGGCTGGCGCCACCTCGTCGCCGATCTCGCCGTGTTTGTCACCGCGGGGGCCTGGCTCGAGTCGTTCGCCCCCCGCACCACCCGCGCCTTCCTCGCGCTCGCCCCGGCCGTGATCTCCGGCTTCCTCCTCGTCGCCGACCCCGCCCTCGCCTTCTACGGCGGACTGTCCGGCCTCGCCGTCGGCCTGCTGGTGCTGCTCGCCCTCGTGCAACTGCGCCGCGACCGCGCCGCCCAGCGTTGGCTCTGGCCGTCCGTGCTCGCGCTCGTCGCCGTCAAGATCGCGATCGAGGCGGCCACCGACACGCCGCTGGTTTCCGATCTCGGCCCCGGCATCAAGGTCTCCACGCTCGCGCACCTCGGCGGCGTCGCCTGCGCCCTCCTCGCCTGGCCGTTCGCCCGACAGGAGTCCCAGCGTCCGTAGGGCGCGCCTTCACGGGATCCGCTCATCCGGCGCGCGAGAGACCACCGCCGAGAGGACCGGAAGCCCGTCCCAAGACTCGGCCGATTGCCCCGCAACGCGCCCGCAACACCAGAACTCAGATCGAGGACTCCTCGCCCGTCGCATCCTCTGCGCCATCTCCACGGCCCTCGCCCTCCGATCCGGCTGCGGCCGGGACGACCGGAGCCGACTCCTTCGCCGGGGCGACGGGCACGGGCGAAGGACGCAGCCGCGCCAGCTCGCGGCGCGCGAGATCATACTCGATGAAACCGACGATGCCCGACTGCACGCAGTTCTCGAGCTCGCGGATCGCGGTCACCGTGTCGCCGGCGGCGAGCGCCACCTCGCCGAGCGAGAAGTACGCCTCGCATTGCTGCTCGGTGGTGCGCATGTCGAACGTGTCGCGCGCGGCCTGCAGCAGCGCCGCGCGGTCGATCTCGCCGGCGAGATAGCGCTGGATCGGCGCGGGCCACGCGGCGGCCTGCAGGGAATTCTGGCGCAGCCAGGCGCGGTCCGGCGCGCCGCGCCGCAGCCCCGCCAGATAGCCGAAGATCACCTCGTAGGGGAAGTTCTCGCTGTCGGGCTTGGCGGCGCGGAAGAGCGGCTCGGCCTCGGCGTGCCGCCCCTCGCCGAAACGATGCACGGCGAGCGTGGAGCGCAGGTAGTCGTCGTCGGGGACCAACTTCTGCAGCCGCGCGAACTCCGCGTCGGCCTCCTCCACCCGGCCGAGCTTCGAGAGGATGACGACGCGGTCGATCAGCCACGGCACGTTCTTCGGCTGGAGCTTGATCGCCTCGTCGAGGTCGGCGAGGGCCGCCTTGAAGCGGCCGGTGTTGCTGGCGCCGATCGCACGGATGCGCAGGTGCTGGGCGCGCAACGCGGCGTTGTCGCCCGCCGCCTGGATCCAGAGGGATTCCCGCGCGTACTCGCGCACGGCGTGGTCGGCGAGCAGCGGGTGCACCGCCGGATCCATGCCCCCGAGCACCTCGGAGGGAACCTCAGCGGGCCGGGTCAGCTGGAAGGAGGGCATCCGTCCGCCCTCGAGGCGGGCGAGCACCGCCTCGGCCTCGGCGGCCGGAAGGACGAGCGGCAGGGTGCCGCGCATGAACTCGAGATCGGCAGGGGCGATGAACCCGCGCTGCGCCGCGGCGGCCCGGCCGACGACCATGGCCAGTTCACCCAGTCCGAGCTTCTGCGCCTGGGCGCCGAACTGCACCAGCTCGCGCAGCTCCACCGCCCGGTCCTCGTCGGCCACACGCGTCCAGAGGCGGCCGAACTCGGCGGCGGCTTCGCGGTCCTCGGCGTAGCGGGCAGCGGCGACCGGGTTGATCCGGCGCAGCTGGGCCAGCTCCTTGGCGACATGCGCGCGCACCGCGGGGCCGAGCAGGATCGGCGCGTTGTCGTCGCTGGGGATGGAGCCGGGCTTGAAGCCGGCGCGGCTCTGCAGGAGCGCCTCGAGCGCGAACCCGTCGGCCGGCCACTCGCGCACGATCCGGGCCAGACCCGCCTCGCGGGCGCGGCGGTTGTCGCCCCACGCCTTCTCGAGCTCGCGCAGCTCGTCGAGCCGGCGGAAGGCGGTCCAGTGCGTGCGGGCCTGCTGGGTGAACCAGAAGACGCGCTCCTGGACATTGAGCGGCAGCGCCTGCACGCCGACGGTGAGCACCATCGAGGCGCGGAAGATCTCCCCGGCCTCGAGGAGCAGGCTGGCGTGCAGCATGAGCAGGCTGGAGTCGCGCGGGTCGAACTCGAACCACGCGTGCCAGAAATTCGGATTCTGCACCGTCAGCCGGTCGACCTCGGCCGTCGTGAGCCGGTCGCGGCCCTCGCGTTTGAGCGTGGCGAGCGCCTCCGCGATGTCGCGCCGCAGCGCGGCCACGCCGGGCGCCTGTTCGGCGGGCAGGTTGGCATAGACGCCGAGGATGTCCTCGACCTCCTCGCGCCCCTCGGTGCGGGCGTTCGTGTACGAGGTCTGGAACGCAACCGACGCGGTCGCGGCCGCCGGCGGCACCTTCGGCGCGGTCACGCAGCCGGGCTGGGCAGCGGCCGCGAGCAGGGCGAGCAGGAGCGCGCAACGGGAGGTCGGGAGTCGGGGCGTCATGGCTGGGAAGTGGCGACGGGAGCGGGGGCGACCACGCGGCAGGGCAGCAGCGCGGCGTCCTGCATGCCATGGATGATCTTCTTGTCGGGCGGGCAGAAGGTGGCGAGCGCGCCGCCGAGGCGGGCCTTGCCGCCGACCACGAAGTAGTACGGGCAGAGGCGCAGCCGCCCCTCATGCTCGTGCGCGTGGCCGTGGGCGTCGTAGAGCGGGTGCTTCCCGCGGCGCGGCTTGCGGTAGCGCTGGAGCTGGTGGAGGTGCGTGCCGGCGCGGGCGATCGCGCCGTCGAGCGCGGCCTGCCACTCCTCGCGCGAGCAGTCGCTGCCGAGGGTGACGCTGCGCGCGCCCCAGGCGGTCTCGTCGTAGCCGGAGATCTTGATGATGAGGTCGCGCTCCTTCTGCGAGGCGCCGGCGAGCTGGCGCCAGTCGTAGATCGGGCGCCCGCCGACCTGCGGCGCGTCGAGCACGGCGCTGGGCGGCAGCGGCGCCGGGTCGATCGCCCACGACTCCGGAATCAGGTGACGCAGCGTGCGCAGCGCACCGCGGGAGAGGTTCTCCGCCCAGTAGTCCTGGAGCAGGTGGTGGTGGAAGAGCGCGAGGGCGAGTTTCTCCTCCTGGAACGGCCGCAGCGGCGGCGCGATCGCCACCTCGCCGCCCGCCCACGCCTCGAGCAGGTGCTGCGCGCAGGCGACGTTGGCGAGGTCGAAGAGCTCGAAGAAGCGGTAGACGACGTCGATCCGCTCCGGCGTGCCTTCGCTGTCGCAATAGACGGCGCCGCCGAGCGGGAAGACCTGCTCCGGCCGCAGGCACACGACGCGACGGCCACGCAGCTGAAGCTGGGCGGCGACCCACTCCATCTCGGGCCGGTAGGTCGCGGCCTCCTCGCTGACGACGAGCGCGACAGTCGGGGTCGATTTGGTCGGCGCCAACGCGGCGAGGGCCGCGTAGAAGCCCTCGATCATCGCGTCGTCGGCACCGAGGACGCCTCCGGTCGGGGCGTAGAGGCGGTTGAGGAAGGCGGTCAGCCCGATGCCGCCGGGGACGGAGTCGAGCTCGGTGAGCGCCCAGCCCTCGTCGGTGAGAAGGAGGTCGGGCCGGAGCACGGGCGGGAGCGCGCCGCGCTGGCGAGGGTCGCGCGCGTGGGCGAGCAGGCCGGGCGGCTTGCCGCGGTCGAGGTATTCAGCCACCCAGGGCGCGAGGAGCGGCTTGTTGCGCAGGAGGTTCTTCCCGGCATGCGAACGCAGGTAGAGGTTCTCCAGCGCCTGATGGAACTCGAGGCACGCCTGCCCGATCTGCTCCAGCTCGGTCGCCTGCGCCGGCGTAAGCGGCCAAGCCGAGGGCGAAAGCCGCCAACTCTTCGCCTCGAAGAGCGGCTGCGCGTCGAGCGCGGAACGGATGGCGGCGTGGGTGAGCATCGGGAGATTGCGGATTTCGGAATGCAGATTGCGGAATTCAGACTTCGAGATGCGTCACGTTCTGGTTGGCAGCGGCTTGGGCTGTTTCATTCCGCAATCCGAAATCCGCATTCCGCAATTCCTCAGTCCTCCATCTTGATGTCCTTGTTGCGATGGCGGGGACTGCCGGCGCGCAGCCAGCCGTTGATGAAGCGGTCGAGGTCGCCGTCGAGCACGGCCGAGACGTTGCTGGTCTCCACGCCGGTGCGCAGGTCCTTGACCATCTGGTACGGCTGGAGGACGTAGCTGCGGATCTGGCTGCCCCAGCCGATCTCGCCCTTCTCGCCGTAGAAGCGCTCCATCTCGCTGCGCTGCTCGTCGAGCTTCTTCTCGTAGAGGCGGGCCTTGAGCACGCTCATCGCGCTGGCGCGGTTCTTGATCTGCGAACGCTCGTTCTGGCAGACGACCACCAGCCCGGTCGGGATGTGCGTGATGCGCACGGCCGAGTCGGTGGTGTTGACGCCCTGACCGCCCTTGCCGGACGAACGGTAGACATCGACGCGGATGTCGGCCTCGGGGACCTCGATGTTGATGTCCTCGTTGATCTCCGCGATCACGTCGACGGCGCAGAAGGAGGTGTGGCGGCGCTTGTTGGCGTCGAACGGGCTGATGCGCACGAGGCGGTGGACGCCGCGCTCGGCCTTGGCGTAGCCGTAGGCGTTCTCGCCCTTGATGAGCATCGTGGCCTTGGTGATGCCGGCCTGGTCGCCGGCCTGCACGTCCTGCAGCTCCACGGTGAAACCGCGGCGCTCGGCCCAGCGGTTGTACATGCGGAAGAGGATTTCGGCCCAGTCGTTGGACTCCGTGCCGCCGGCGCCGGACTGGATCGAGAAGATGGCGTTGTTCTTGTCGAACTGCCCGGTGAGGAACGAGGAGATCTCCAGCTCGTCGAGCTCGGCGACCATCGCGCCCACCGACGTCTCGAGCTCGCGCTCGTAGGCGTCCTTCTCGGCGGGCGAGGCGGCGTCGACCAGCTCCACCATCACATCCAGGTCCTCGACCTTCTTCTGGAAGGCCACAACCGGGAGGACGGACCGCTTCATCGCGTTGAGTTTGGCGATGTGCGTCTGGGCGCGCTCCTGGCTGTCCCAGAACGTGGGAGCCCCCATCTGGCCCTCAAGGGCCTCGATCTCACGCTGCTTTTGTTCGCAGTTAAAGAAACCTCCACAGATGGCCGGCGCGTTTCTTGATGTTTTCGATGTGCGAGAAGGTTTCGGGAGCGATCATTGGGAAAACGTCGAGGACATGCGCCCGACTCCCCCCGCGCAACCGCGAAGTGCGGGGCGCAAACCCGGGGGCCGCTCAGGAGCACCGCCGCCCCGGTAGCCCCGTTTCTCACTCCGCCCGCAGCGTTTCCGCGGGATCGATCCGCGCCGCGCGCCGGGCGGGCAGCCAGCAGGCCAAGAAAGCAACCCCGCCAAAACAACCGGTGATCACACCCAGCACCCAGCCGTCGAAGGCCGTCGCCCCAGAGAGCAACGAGGGCAGCGTGGTCGCCGCCGCGATCGCAACGCCCACCCCCAGGACAAGCCCCTGCAATACCCACCGGCCATGCCGCATGAGGACTCCGCGCACCAGTGCCGCCGGATTTGCGCCGAGCGCCAACCGCACCCCGAACTCGCGGGTCCGTCGCGCCACCGTGTAGGCCGTCACGCCGTAGATTCCGAGTGCGGCGATCCCCAACGCCGCCGCCGAAAACACACCGATCAGTCTCAACGCGGCGCGTTGCCGCGCCATCGCCGAGCCCACGAGATGATCCATCGGCTCGACCTGCGAAAGCGGCTGATCGCGATCCACAGCGAACACCTGTTCGCGCAACACCGACTCCGACAGTTCGACACCCGGCGCAGTCCGCACAACCACGTTCACCATCGCGCACGACCACTGCGCCATCGGTTGGTAGGTTTGCGGCAGGCACGCCTGTGCCGGTCCACCCTGCCGCACATCCGCCACGACGCCGACAATCTCGGCAAATTTCTCCGGGCCGTTCTGCAGCCAGATCCGACGGCCGAGAGGATCCTCACCCGGAAAATGGCGTCGGGCAAAAGTCTCGCTCACGATCACAACCGGAGCCCCGCGATCGTCGTCGCGGTCCGAAAACCCCCGGCCCCGCCGGAGCGTGACACCCATCGCCCGGAAGAACCCGGGGGTCACCGCGTAGAAACAAGTATCCGGTGTCGCGCCCGGCGGATTGGGCCGGCCAGCCACCGTGAAACTGACCGACCAGAGGCCCGAGATGGGGACGCATTGCGTCGCCCCCGCCGCCGTCACGCCCGGCAGCGCGGCGAGCCGCTCGACGAGTTGCCGGACAAACACCACGCGCTGCTCGTGCCCGCCGTAGCGGGTCCCCGGCAGGTTGAGCACAACCCTATAGGCGTTCGCGGGATCAAAGCCCAGATCGACGGATGTCAACGTGCGCAACGTGCTGGCCAGGAGACCAGCCGCATAGAGCAGCACGAACGCCAGCACCATCTCCACAGTGACCAGCCAGCGGCCCAGCCGAAGGCCATGGACGCTGCCTGCACCGCGGGCACTGCTTTTGAACTCTGTGTAGAGATCGCGTCCGCCGACCACACCCAACGGGACGAGACCGAACGCCAACCCCGTCAACGCCGTCACGCCTCCCGCAAACGCCACTACCCAACTGTCGATCCGCACCTCGGCACTGCGGATCTCCGAGGGTAGCAACTGCTGCAGCCCCGCAACACCCCACTGCAACAACAAGAGACCGAGTCCGCCACCCACGATCGCGAGCACGAGGCCCTCGACGAGAAGTTGCTGCACGATCCGTGCGCGACTTGCCCCCAGTGACGCCCGCACCGCCATCTCCGCAATTCGCGCGCTGGACCGCGCGAGCACGAGATTCGCGATGTTCGCACAGACGATCGCCAGCACGCTGGCCACCGTCCCGAGGAGGACCCACAGCAGCGGGCGCACTTCCCGGAACGAGTCGTCCAGCAAGCCGACCACCCGCACACCCCATTGACCGTTGAAATCGGGATACTGCGTCTGCAGCCGCGCCGCGAGCGCGCCGAACTCCGCCTCGGCCGACGCCACCGTCGCCCCGGGCGCGAGCCGTCCGATGACCGAATACCCGCGCGCCCCCCGGGCCTCCGGCTCCCGCTCCTCGTCCGTGAACGCCATCGGCACCCAAACCTGCTCCGAGGCCACCTCCTCGAACTCGGACGGCATAACTCCAATGACTGTATACACGGCACCACCGATCGTCAGCCGCCGTCCCAGCACCTCGGAACTGCCACCGAAGACCTGCTGCCACAAACCATGGCTCAGGACCACGACGGGCTCGGCACCGCTTCGATCCTCGTCCGCCGTGAACACCCGCCCCAACGCGGAACGGACACCATAGACGGCAAAGTAGTTCGCAGTCGCCCGCGTGAACCCGACCGAACGCGGTTCCCCACAGCCGGTGAGATTGGCCTCGTCACTGCGATGGGCGGCGAGTTCCACCACGGAGCGAACCTGCGCACGGTAGTCGAGATAGTCCGGCACGGAGAGGTTGCCACCGGGAAGATTCGGCGATGCGCCATGCACGACCACGACCCGTTCGGGATCCGCGCAACCGGCCCGGCGCGACAACACCGCATTCAGCACGCAGAACACCGCGGTGTTGGCCCCGATCCCGAGCGCCAGGGTGAGCACCACCACCACGCAGAAACCCGGTGCACGTCCCAGGGAGCGCAACGCCACCCGCACATCGCGCCCCAGCGACTCCAGCCACAGCCACCCGCGCTGCTCGCGGCAGCGCTCCTGCACCTGCGCCACACCGCCGAACTGCCGCAGCGCCGCATAACGCGCC
Organism: Verrucomicrobiota bacterium; assembly: GCA_023447015.1. Lineage (GTDB taxonomy): Bacteria > Verrucomicrobiota > Verrucomicrobiia > Opitutales > Opitutaceae > CAJCBL01. Next base: position 5,877 of record JAEXPG010000318.1, on the reverse strand, counting down.
TCCTCGGCATCCATGCCGCGGGCACGGTTCGCCTCTTCCTGCATCTCCAGATGCGCCGCCATCTCTTCCGCCATCTCGCGCTCCCGCGCGGAGCGCCGGAAGGTCGAGTGCAATCGGGCGAAGAACTGGTGCAAGGTCTTCATTCCGTGGTCACCTCATTCCGCCCGCAGCGTTTCCGCGGGATCGATGCGCGCCGCCCGCCGGGCGGGTAGCCAGCAGGCCGCCATGGCGGCGGCGCCAAGAACGCCTACCACCGCGACGAGAAGGACCGGATCGCCGGGCTGGAGATCGAACAGCAACGACGCGACGAAACGGCCGGCGGCGAACGCTCCGGCGCCCCCCGTCACCACGCCCGCCACAAGCAAGAGCCCGGTCTCCTTGGCAAACATGGTCAGCACCCAGCGGGGCCGCGAACCGAGCGCCATCCGGATCGCGATCTCGCGAGTGCGCTGCACAACGCCTTGGGAGACCATTCCGTACACCCCCAACGTGGCGATGATGAGCGCCAACCCGCCGAAGAGCCCCGAGAGACCGGCGAGCATGCGATCCTGTGCCAAGGTCGCCCCGATCGCATGCTCCAGGGTGCGCACCTGAGTGGCGCGGAGTCCGGGTTCCTCGCGTTGCACGAGATCGGCCAACGTCGCCACCAACATCCCCGGCGCGGTCGCCGTGCGCACCAGAAGTGTGCTGCCGCCCCACGGCAAAAAGAACTCCGGTTGCGGCTTGCTCTTGATGCCCGCCAACCGGGCGTCGGCGACGACCCCCACGATCTCGAACCGGCCCTGGTTGCCGCCGCCCACCGGACTCATGTCGCCCCCCACCGTGCGCCCCAACGGACTGGCCTCGCCAAAGAAACGACGCGCGAAGCTGACATTGACGACAATCACCGGCGGCGCTCCAGGCGCGCCATCTTGCCGCACGAACTGGCGACCCGCCACAACCGGGATGCCCAGCGCCTCGAAAAACCCTTCACCCATCTCCCGGTTGGGCACCTGCATCGACTCGCCTGGCTGCGGCACATACCCATCGACCACCAAAGATGCCGGCGGTGCGCTCGCCGGCATGGAACGACCAGCCCCGACCGCCACCACCCCCGGCACCTGCCGTATCGCGGCACACAGGCGGTCGATCAGCGCCCGGCCCGCCACCGGCCGGCCGGGGGCCGTCACCAGGTCGCACAAGACCAAACGCTCGCGCACGAACCCCGCCGGTGTCTCGTGGAGCCGTCGCAGGCTCTGCGCAAACAACACCGCGCCGTACACCAGCACCAAAGCCAACGCCAGCTGGATGGCCACGAGATACCGTACCGGATGGCAACGGCTCGGCCGCGAAACCGCCGGTGCTCCCTTCAGCGCCATCGCCACGTTCGCCTGGCTGGCCCGGAGCGCCGGAAGCAGACCGAAGAGCACCCCGCACACTGCGGAGACGCCGAACCCGAACCCAAGCACCGCCGGGTCCGGACGTACGTCGATCGTCAGCGCGTAGATCCTGGTCAGAACCGGCGCGCCCCACACGGCCAACAGACAACCGGATACGCCACCCAAACCAGCCAACACCAGACTCTCAACCAGCAACAGACGAACCAGCCGTCCGCGCCCGGCGCCGACTGCGAGCCGGAGCGCCAGCTCACGCGAACGCGCCGCGGTGCGGGCGAGCAACAGGCACCCGAGGTTGAGGCAGGCCAGCAACAGCAACAAACCCACGAGAACCAGCAGCACCACGAGCGGGCACAAGAGTTGTCGCCCGAGGAAGGAGTATCCGGACTCCGCCGTCTCCAGCCGCACGGCCCGGGCCAGCAGCTTCGCCCGCGCGGACTCCTCCACGCCCGGCGCCCTGCTCTGCAGGTAGGCGCCGTTGATCGCGCCGAAGGCCGTGACCGCCTGACGCTCCGTGACGCCGGGCCGGAGCCGGACGAGCAATCGGTACCATTCACTGGTCACGTCATTCGCCCCCCACACCGGATCGTAACGCCCGTGGCGCCACATGTTGTTGCTGATCTGGAACCAGACCTGGGTCTCCCGCTCCGGCACCACGCCCGCAAACCGCGGCGGCGCCACACCGACGATGGCGTACGACCGGCCATTGCAGTTGAGGGAGGAGCCGATGGCCGATGGTGCGCCGCCATAGTGCCGCCGCCAGAAACCGTACCCGATGACGACCATCGTGCTATCCTGGGTATCCTCGGCGGGGGTGAAGAACCGCCCGGCCGCCGGCACAAGCCCGAGAGTCGAGAAATAGGAAGCGCTCACGTACTCACGATGCACCAGCTCCCCGGGGCTTTCCGCGGCACAGGCCACGGTCGGGCTCGCGCTGATGAACGCCGCGACCGACCCAATCGCGTCACTCTGGTCGCTCAGGAGTCGGAAGGCCGGGAACGAGAATCCCGGATGCGGGCTGTCTCCTTTCTCCTGATTCAGGAATCGCAGGGCGCCCGGTTGGGGTACGGGCAGGGGCCGCAGCATGAGCGCATGCACCACGCTGAAGAGCGCGGTGTTCGCGCCGATCCCCAGCGCAAGGATCAGCACGGCGGTCGCCGTGAAGACCGGACTTCGGCCCAAAGTCCGCACCGCCAGGCGGACCTCCTTGCCGACCTCGCCCAACCACCCCCACCCGCGCTGCTCACGGCAGCGTTCCTGCACCTGCGCCACGCCGCCGAACTGCCGCAGCGCGGCGTAGCGCGCCTCCTCGGCGTCCATGCCGGCCGCGCGGTTGGCCTCCTCCTGCAGCGCCAGATGCGCCGCCATCTCCTCGGCCATCTCGCGCTCCCGCGCGGAGCGGCGGAAGGTCGAGTGCAGTCGGGCAAGAAACTGGTGCAAGGTCTTCATTCCGTGGTCCGATCATTCCGACCGCAGCGTTCCCGCCGGGTCGATGCGCAGTGCCCGGCGCGCCGGCAGCCAGCACGCTGCGGCGACCATCCCGGCCACGACGAGAAACGCCCCCGCCAGGGTCACCAAGTCGGTCGGTTCGACACCGAAAAGCAGGTTGCGCATGAACCGGGTGGCGACCAACGCCCCGACAAGACCGATCGCCGCGCCCGCGGCCGCGAGCCACAGGCCATGCCCCATCACCAATCGCAGGATCGATGCCCGGCTCGCCCCCAGCGCCACCCGCACCCCGATCTCGCGGGAGCGGCTGCCCACCGTGAAGCTCACCAGGCCAAACGTCCCTAGCGCCGCCAGCAGCAACCCCAGCGCCGCCGCCAGTCCGAGCACGAGGGCGGCGATGCTCTGCATTGCGAGGGCGAAGCCCAGGTAGTCGTCCATCGTCTCCACCCCGAACACCGGGAGCGAGGGATCGAGTTGCGCGATCCGTTGCTGCGCCGCGCGGCACCACTGGCGCGGGTCCCCGGTGCCGCGCAGCTGCAGCACCAGCTCCGTGGCGGGCTGCTGGGCGGTCGGCAGGTAGAAATGAGGCCGCGCCTCCTCGGCCGGATTGAGGTACTTGATGTCGCGCACGACCCCCACGACCTCGCGCGCCACCCCGCCCATCGTGAACCGGCGCCCGACCGGATCCTGGCCCTTCCAATACCGTTGGGCGAACGTCTCGTTGACCACCGCCACCGGGGTCGAGCGTTCGTCGTCCCGCGCGGTGAACTCGCGGCCCCGCACGACCCCGATGCGCAGGCAGTCGAAATAGTCGCGGCTCACGACGTTGTAGAGCACCAGCGAGGCCTCGGCCGGCCCGCGCACATGGCCCTCCACCTCCACCGGGGTCTCCAGCCCCGGCACGATGCGCAGCGGCAGCAGCTGCGCGAGGCTGGCCGACTCCACGCCGGGCAACTTCGCCGCCTCTTCGAGCAGACGCGCGCAGAACTCCCGCGCCTGCTCCGGGGTGTAGCCGCTCGAGCCGAGGTCGAACGACAGCAGCGCCACCTCGCGGGCAGCGAAGCCGAAGTCGGCGCGCTGCTCGTTGCGGTAGCTGCGCCACAACAGGCCCGCCGCCACGAGCAGAGGCAGCGAGACCGCGATCTGCACCACGACCAGCGCATTCCGCCCGAACAGCCGGCGCACGCCACCCGCCGCGCGCTCACCCTTGAGCGTCGGCACGAGGTCGGGCCGGGTCGCCTGCAACGCCGGCACCAGCCCGAACACGAGCGCGCTGCCGAGCGAGACTGCGAGCGAGAACGCGAGCACCGCGGCATCCGCCTCGGTGTTCAGCATGACGGGGAAACGGTTGCTCGGCACGAGTCGCGCCATCAGCTCCGGCGTCGCACACGCGAGCCACGCCCCCAGCACTCCGCCGACCACCGCCAGCAGCAGGCTCTCCGTGAGCAGCTGACGCACCACCCGCCCGCGCCCCGCGCCCACCGCCAGCCGGATGGCAATCTCGCGCGAGCGCACCGTGGCGCGGGCGAGTAGGAGGCTCGCGACATTGGCGCACATGATCAGCAGCACCAACCCCGTCATGCCCATCAGGACACCGAGCATCGGGCCGAAATAGGTCTGCGCGCCAAACGGCGAGCGGCGGATGTTGACCAGGTGCAGCCGCTTGTCCTTCAGGGCGGCCGGATTCTCGCGGACCAGCGCCGCAGCCACCGTCTCGACCTCCGCGCGCGCCTGGTCGAGCGAGACTCCCGGCCGCAACCGCCCCAATCCCCCCAGCCATTGGAAATCGCGTTTCTCGTAGGGATCGTCCGGTGCCGCGCCGTAGATTCTCATCCGTCCGGCCTGCCCGGCAGGCAGAAAGAGATCGAGCGCGAAGCCCACGGTCGACCCCACGAAGCCGGGTTTCGCGACGCCGACGAGCGTGAACGGCTGGCCGTTCACGACCAGTGGCCGTCCCACCGCGTGCGGATCGCCGCCCAGCCGGCTCCGCCAGAAACGGTGCGAGACGACCGCCACCGGCGCCCCGCCGCGCGCGTCGTCGGCCAGCACCAGCATGCGCCCCAGCGCCGCCTCGGCCCCGAGCAACCCCTGCTCGCCGCCGGTCGCGTACTCGCCCCACACGCGTTGGGCCCGGCCGTCGAGCTGCACGCTGAGCGGCAGCGGCGCCGTCCCTTCGAGCCCCCGGAAACTCCGGCACCGCTCCCGCAGGTCGCGCAGATCAAGATGCGAGAGCGACATCTGGTCGCCGCCCGGAGTCGACCAGTACAGCGCGACAAGTTCCTGCGAGGCCGGCACGCCGGGCAGCGGCCGCAGCGCGATCGACTTGAAGAGGCTGAAGATCCCGGTGTTGAGCCCGATGCCCAGCGCCAAGGTCGCCACGACAGTCACGGTGAAGCCCGGCGTGCGGGCGAAGGAGCGGACCGCGAACGTCAGGTCCCGGCCGAGATCCTCCAGCCAGCGCAGCCCCCGCTGCTCGCGGCAGCGTTCCTGCACCTGCGTCACGCCGCCGAACTGCCGCAGCGCCGCGTACCGCGCCTCCTCGGCATCCATTCCGCCGGCACGGTTCGCCTCCGCCTGCAGCTCGAGATGCGCACGCATCTCCTCCTGCATCTCCCGCTCCCGCCGGCCGCGCCGAAAGAGCGAGCCGAGACGAACCCCGAGTTGGTGCAACGTTTTCATTCCGCGATCCGCATTCCGAAATCCGCGATTCCTCAGGCACCCTTCAGCACCAGATTGATCGCCGCGGAGAGCTTCGCCCAGTTCTCCGTCTCGGCGGCGAGCTGTTTCCGGCCTGTGGTGGTCAGCGTGTAGAACTTCGCCTTTCGGTTGTTCTCGGAGGTGCCCCACTCCGATTTGATCCAACCCTGGTCCTCGAGCCGGTACAGCGCCGGATAGAGCGAGCCCTGCTCCACCTGCAGCACCTCGGCGGACAGCTGCCGGATCCGCACGGAGATGCCGAAGCCGTGCATCGGTTCGAGCTGCAGTGCGCGCAGGATCAGCATGTCCAGCGTGCCCTGCAACAGATCGGTCTTCTCGTTCTTGCCCATGGTGA
>JAEXPG010000586.1 GCA_023447015.1 Verrucomicrobiota bacterium | reverse complement strand
GTCTTGTGGAGCACGGCGACAAACACGTCCTCCAGTCGCTCCTCCTCCACCTGGAAACCGCACACGGCATGGCCGGCGGCGATGATGCGGCGCAGCTCGAGCGCCAACGCCTCGCGCCCGCTGCCGGCGAACTCCGCGCGCAGCCCGTCGGCGAGCGACTCGACCACCCGCCAGCCGGCCTGCAGCGCCAGCCACTCGGCGAGCACCGCCGGCTCGCCGGCGAGCGAGATCCGCAGTCTGGTGACGGCCGCGCCGGCCGCGTTGTCGCGGCGCAGCGACTCCGAGGTGCCCTGGTGCACGATCCGCCCGGAGTCGATGAAGAGCAGCTCGTCGCACATCTCCTCCAGCTCGGAAAGGATGTGCGAGCTGATGAAGAGCGTCTTGCCCTGGTCGCGCAGGATGCGGACCGCGGCCTTGAACTCGAGGCGCGCCTTCGGGTCGAGCCCGGCCGCCGGCTCGTCGAGCAGCAACAGCTGCGGGTCGGGCAGGAGCATCCGCGCGAGGCCGAGCCGCTGGAGCTGGCCCTTCGAAAGCCCCTTGAGCGGACGGCGCGAAATCGGGTGCAGGTCGGTGAACGCCATCGTCTCGCCGAGGCGCTTCGTGCGCTCCGCGCCGCGCAGGCCGTGCGCCCGGGCGAAGAAGTCGAGATAGTCGAGCACCGTGGCGTTCGAGTACGTCGGCGTGTTGTCCGGCATCCAGCCGAGCAGCCGCCGAACGTCGCGCGCCCGATCCACGACATCGAGTCCGGCGACGCGGATCGTGCCGGCGTCGGGCTGGTCGAGCGTGGCGAGCAGGCGCAACGTCGTGGTTTTCCCGGCGCCGTTGGCGCCGATGAAGCCGCAGACCGTGCCCGGCCGCAGCGAGAACGAGATGCCGTCGACCGCGCGCACGTCGCCGAAGCGGCGATGCACGTCGCGGAGCTCCACCAGCGGGGGCGCGTCGCTCACGGCCGCCTCCCTTCCCGGCAACGGCCGGTGACTAGAATCGTGTCGGTCCATCGGATTGAATCGAGGGTTGGAATCGGCGCGCCCTCCAGGCGGTCGGTGGCGGCAAAGAAGCGGTCGGCCAGATCCGTGTCCTCAAAGAGGTAGTTGGGCGCATGGAGGAAAGCCGGGGCCAGACGGAATTGGATGGCATAGCGAACGCGCATCAGATCGCGGTCGTTCTGGACCAGCGGCGTCGGCGTCCCCGGCGGCACACGGTCGGCCGTCCACACCTTGCCCTGCCACACCACCAGAAGCTCCTTCAGCGGCGCCGGAAACGTCGACACCACCGTTGGCGGTCCGCCGTCGGCCGCGGGGCGAAGTTCCAGCGCGGCGCGCGTCGGCACGGTGTGGACGAGCGTCTGCCCGGTCGCGCTGCGGTTGCGGAACCAGTCGCCGCGGCACTCGCCGCCGGTGCGTTCGATCGCAAACCCGCCGTTCGAACTCCGGGGCACAGTCATCTCGACGATCGCCTGCTCGGGCACGGTGAATGCCGTCTCGAACAGGAAACCGCAGCGCGCCGCCTGCTGCTGGTACACGACCATCTCCGACCGGCCGTCGACGAGCGCCGCGAGCACTGCGCGGCGTCCCTCTCCGCCCGTGCCGTCGTGGAGGTAGATGAGCGCCAGCAGCACCAGGGTCGTGCCCACGGCCACCGCCGGCAGCACGAGGAAGAGCCGTTGCCGCTGCTGCCGCTTCGCCAGCCAGAACAGCGCCCCCGGTCCGGCGAGCAGCGCCGACACCAGCAGCAGCGCGATCAATGCCGCCCGCGGCAGCTTCGCCGCGAGCCAGTCCGGCAGCGGATCCGGCCAGAACCCCGCGTCCGTCTCGCGCGAGGTTTTCACAACCCGCAGCACCTCGGTGCAACACGCGCTCGGCTCGGCCGGCACACCGCGGATCATGCCCAGCCCGCACACCACCGCCGGCATCCCAACCCCGATCGACGCGGCGACGCCGAACTCCGCCGGCACCGGCAGGGGCGAATCCCCCTCGACGACGAACGCCAGCGATCCGCCCATGGCGACATACCGGCAGAGCGCGTTGCGCTGCGCCTCCGAGAGTTCGGTCCATCGCGACGGCAAGAGAAGGAGGAGCTGATAGCCAGAGTAGGAGCGCCAGTCGTCGGGAGAATCCGCCCAGATCCCCAGATCCTCGTCACTCGGGCGCGACAAGCTTCTGCACCGTTCGCGCCATTCCTCAACGAAGCGAAGCGGCAAACGATTGTCGGCGAGAAACGGACGAGACTCGACCCAAGCCACGAACTCCCCTCGTACATGGGGTCCTCGCACCTTCAGTCCACCAGGCCCGGATGATACCGCCAACCGTACTTGAAATTCCCGCGTCGCGCCCGCCGGAACAACCAGCGGCTCCGAACGATCTTCGGACGATAGAATTCGTCCGTCGTTCATCGTATAGCCCGTCGAATGCGAGATGTCGTAAGCGTACCCATCGCGATTCTCAAGAAACGCCCGCCAAGCCAACTCGTTCGCGGTGCCATTGCGGATGCTGATCTTGACCGGCAGAAACCCGCGCTTTGCCATGCCGGCGAAACTGGCGTCGCAGGTGATCTTCACCGGCACCCCCTCCTCGATCGGCACCTCGTACGGCCAATCCGTGGCCTCGACTACCAACGGCGCGCCGAGCAGGCCGAGGCAACCGGCCCAGAACAGCAGCCGGCTCACCCGCGCGCCCAACCGCCGCACCGGCTCACCGCATGCCCAGGCGCCCCACCTCACGGCCGCCTCCCTTCCGTCACCCGGCCGGTCACGAAGATCGTGTCCGTCCAGCGAATCGACTCGAGCGTCGGGATCGGCGCGCCCTCCAGCCGGTCCGTGGTGGCGAGGAAACGGTCGTTCATCGACGTCCCTTGGAAAAGCGGATCGAGCTCGTGGTGGAATGGCTCCGCCAACCGGCGAAGCAGTCGCTTCCGGATCTGCTCGTCGTCGTCCTCGGCGGGCGTGAGCACCGTGGGCGTCCCCGGCGGGACCACCGCGGCAAGCCACGTTCGTCCGCCGGTGAAGACCACGAGATCCTCAAGCGGCGCGGGAAACGTGGAGACCACGCTCGGCGCCCCGCCCGCCGCCGCCGGTCGTAGCTCGAGCGCGGCGCGCGTCGGCACCGCATGGACAATCGTCTGCGCGGTCGCGCTGCGGTTGCGGAACCAGTCCCCGCGGCACTCCCCGCCCTTCCGGTCCACCGAGAAACCGCCGGCCATGCTCTGCGGCACGTGCTGCTCCGCCATTGCCGACTCGGGCAGCGTGAAGTCGGTCCGGAAGAGAAACCCGCAGCGTGCGGCCTGCTGCTGGTACACGGCCATTTCCGGCCGGCCATCGAGCAGTGCGGCGAGCACCGCGCGCCGCCCTTCTCCACCCGCGCCGTCGTTGAGGAAGATCAGGGCCAGGAGCACGAGCGTGGTGCCCGCCGCGATCGCCGGCAGGATGACGAAGAGCCGGTGCCGTTGTTGCCGTTTCGCCAGCCAGAACAGCGCCCCCGGCCCCGCCAGCAACGCCGACACAAGCAGCACGACAATCAACGCCGCCCGCGGCAGCTTCACCACCAGCCAGTCCGGGAGCGGATCGAGCCAACGCCTCGCCCCCTCCTCTCCGGTAAGTCGATCCGCCAGCGTCAGGGCGCTCTCCACGCAGCCCGTGGTCTCAGCGGAGAGACAATCGACGGAGCCAAGTCCGCACACAACCCCGGGCAACTTGCTCCCGATCATCCCCGCAACGCCGAACTCCGGCGGCACCGCCAACGGTTGGTCATCGTTGGCCACAAAAGCGAGCGTCCCCCCCATCGTCACATACTGGCGGAGCGCCGCGCGCGGTCCCGCCGCCAGTCCGGACCAAGTCTCCGTCTTCAGGATCAGCAGTCTGAATCCCATGTATGCCCGCCAGTCCTCGGGAAACACCGCCCATGCCCGAACTCCATCACTCGCGCTCCGCCCCGCTCTATTCTGGACCCGCTCAAACCAGAGATCAAAGAACGCGCCCGAAAGCCGCTCGTCCGCCATGTAGCCATAGCTGTTCATGAACGAGGCATAGGGCGACAGCACATGTGGTCCGAGAATCTGCAGCGACGCCTGCTCACCCCCAGTCACCGGAAGTGCGACCGTGAACTCTCGAGTCGAACACGCCGGCACCGTCATCTCCGGCCCGCCAGTGCGCCAATTGAAGCTCCGGACGCCTCCACCATACTGCCACATCCGATAGTCGTCCCGGAAAGGACTCCGACCCACGAGGCTTGCGGTCCACGTCAGCGACTGGGGCGTGCCATTGGTGATCGTGATCCTTGAGACATGAAACCCGCGCTCCGGATTTCGCGTGACCTCCGCCTCGTAGGAGATCTTGACCGGCACGCCCTCCTCGATCCGCAGCTCCTTCGGCCACACCTCCGGGTGCGAACCCGCCGCGGAAACCACGGCCGGCAATCCAAGCAGCCCGCAGATTGCGGCTGCCGACGCCAAGGCAAGCCGGGCGCGCCGGCAACGGCCCGCCCGCTGCGGGCGGAGCTGGTAGGTGGGGGCGGCGTCCATC
>JAEXPG010000532.1 GCA_023447015.1 Verrucomicrobiota bacterium | reverse complement strand
GGAATAGGTCAACCCGGTGGAGACGTAGCCCTGCAGATCCGAGACCCGGGAGGGAAACGCCACACAGGCCACGCCGTCGCCGAGCAGGGCCCAGACAAGTCCGCCGCGCCCGCCCACCAGCCGCCGCACCCGCGCCAGCGGCAGGCTCGTCGTCCGCTCGATCGCCTGCACGAGATGCCCGTCCTGGTCGAAGAAGGCGATGCCGTAGGTGTCGAGAGCCGCGGCGAACAGCCCGTCGCCGACCCGACAGATGTCGTTGATGCGATGCCGCCCGCCGAGCAGCCCGCCCGGGGCGCCGACAGGGACAAACGCCCGCCCGTCGAAACGCACCAGTCCCCGGCCGTTCGCGCCGAGCAGCGCGCGTCCCTCGGCCAACGCGACGCCGCTGGTCACCGCACGCTCGAGCGTGGGCGCAACTGCCGGGTCGGCCGGCTCGACTTTGCCGTCGGCGATCCGGAGCAGCGCGCCCGACGAGGCGTCCGTCACGAACAGCGAGCCCGCGGCGGAGAACAGACATTCGATATCGTTGACGACACCCAGAAACCGGGGTTCGACGCCCGGGTGCCAAGCCACGAGCGGCCCGCTGCCGTTGTGCCAGTACCACTCGCCATCGATCGCAACGACGCGGGAAAGCAACCGGTCCTGCGCCGGCGTCGACCGGGGCATCGCGACCACCGGCTGGAACCGCCACTGGCCATCATCCGAGAGCTCGATGCGGCAAATTCCGCCGCCCACGCCAGCGTAGATCGTCCCGTCACCGGCGACCGCCACCTGGTTGAGCGCCGACTGCTCGCCGTCCGGGGCACGGCGGAACGTTTCCCAGCGAACGCCGTCGCCGATCGCCAACTCGGAGTCGTTGACGGCGAGGATGGTGCCGTTGGGCAGTTCGTGCAGGTCGGTGGCGGGGGCGCTCAGGCCCATCGCATCCGGCCGCAGGAGAACGAACGGTGGCGTGCCCGTCTCGATCAGGCCCGGCGCCGCGGGCGGGAGAAAATACCCCTGGGCGCGCACCGCGGTCACGGCCGCCACGCAGAGCACCGCACAGAGCAGCAGGCCGGGCGTCCGCCCGGATCCTTGGCGCGCTTCCCGGGCCGAGCGTGCGGCCGCAGCGTCGCCAACCGGCTTCGCGTCCACACCGCCCGATTCAGGAAAACCGTTTCTCATCGTCACGCGGGGGTGCCCTGGGCCACCAGAACACGGAGTCGCTTCCCACCGCGACACGGCACCGCCCACGCCGGGCTCCGCGCCGGGGGAAGATCGGGGTGATGCAGCTGCTGTGGGTGTCCCATCGTTCGAGTGGTTTGCCGCGGTGGAGCATCAACCACTGCGGAAGGAATTAGCGCCGGCTTTCCAAAAAGCGAGTGCTGTTCCGCGGCCTCGGAAACGGCTCGCCAACGGCGGGCGCACCAGCCGGCCAGCCGCCCCCGCGCCCGGTGCGGCCATGCCCGCCGGGCCTATCAGCTGCGCTCCATCCGCGACCACCGTCCACGGTGGCCGACTACTGTTCTCCACCTGCGTCGAATCCGCTTCCCCAGAACCGGCCGGTTCACCACACTCCCCGGCCCTGTCCTCCGCCGAAAGAGCTTCACCACTTTTCATGACCGCGCCCACCTACGTCATCGGCCACCGCAATCCCGACTCCGACGCGATCTGCTCCGCCATCGGCTACGCCAACTACAAGAACCGGCGCGGCGACACCTCCTGCGTCCCCGCGCGCTGCGGCACCTCCACCGCCCGCATCGACGCGATCCTCACCCGGTTCGCCCAGCCCCTCCCGCTCTACCTGAGCGACGTCACCCCGCGCGTGCGCGACATCATGACCACCGGGGTCGTCAAGGTCGGCCCCCACGCCACCTGCGCCGAAGCCCTCGAGCTCATCGACCAGCACGACGTGCGCACCCTCCCGGTCGTCGAGCCCGACAACCGCCTCGTCGGCACCATCTCCATCTTCCAGCTGGGCGGCTTCTTCCTCCCCCACATGAAGGAGGTCCGGCAGATGCGCCGCGTCCACGGCTCCCTCGCCGCCATCGCCCGCTCGCTCAAGGCGCGCGTCCACCACCTGCGCGACGCCGACACCGTTGAGGAGCTCTACGTCCGCATCGGCGCCATGGATATCCGCTCCTTCGGCCGCTACACCCAGAGCGACAACATCCCCTGGGAGCAGACCATCATCATCGTCGGCGACCGCTGGGACATCCAACAGAAGTCCATCCAGAACGGCGTCCGCCTGCTCGTGATCTCGGGCAACCTCCCGATCGACGACGAGGTCGTGCAACTGGCCCGCGACAAGGGCGTCTCGCTCCTCGTCAGCCCGCTCGACTCCGCCACGACCTCCTGGGTGATCCGCGCCGCCTCCACCATCGACAACCTCGTCGACCGCAAGACCGCCACCTTCGACCCCGACCTCCGCCTCACCGAGGCGCGCCGCAAGGTCGCCGCGCTCGCCGGTGCCGCCTACCCGGTGGTCGACGACGACCAGCATCTGCTCGGCATCTTCTCGAAGACGGACCTCATCAAGCCCGTCCAGACCCGCCTCATCCTCGTCGACCACAACGAGCTCACGCAGGCCGTCCCCGGCGCCGCCGAGGTGGAGATCACCGAGATCATCGACCACCACCGGCTCGGCGCCCCGGCGACCAACCAGCCCATCCTCTTCATCAACGAGCCCGTCGGCTCCACCTGCACCATCGTCGCCAATCTCTTCCGGCGCGACGGCCTCATGCCCACGCCCGAGATCGCCGGCCTGCTCATGTCCGGCCTCATCTCCGACACGCTCCACCTCAACAGCCCCACCACCACCGAGCGCGACCACGAGACCCTCGCCTGGCTCGCCCCCGTGGCCGGCATCAAGAGCGCCGCGCTCGCCGACCTGATCTTCAGCTCGGGCTCCGTCATCCTCGCCCAGTCGCCGGAGAAGGTGATCGCCGCCGATAACAAGATCTACAACGACGACGGCCTGCGCTTCTCCGTCTCCCAGGTCGAGGAACTCGGCTTCGGCAACTTCCGCGCTCACGGCGATGCCCTCGCCGACGCGCTCGACCAGCTGCGCCGTACCGAGAATCTCTTCTTCTCCTGCCTGTTCGTCACCGACATCAACACCCAGAACTCGCTGATGCTCGTGAAGGGCGACCGCGATTTCATCGCCCGGATCTCCTACCCGCACGCCGACCGCGAGGACACCTTCGAGCTGCAGGGAATCGTGAGCCGCAAGAAACAGCTCATTCCCTATCTCACCAGCGTCCTCCACAGCGCCAAGCAGGACGGCGCCCTTCCGCCCAAGGCGTAGGTTGCCGTCCCGGACCTTCGTGCCGCGACGGCTTGAGACGACCTCCCGCCGGTCCGCTCCATCCAGCCACCCGGCGCTCTCGCCGCGGCGGCTGCGCGGACACCCCGCGCGTCAGTCCTTCCGCTCCGGCGCCGCCGGCAGGTCGCGCCCGAGCGCCTTCGCAAACTTCGCGCGGCATTCGTCGCACAGCTCCGGGTCCTTCGCGTCCTGCTCGGCAAGCGACCGCGGGTATGTGCGCGCACAGCCGGTCTCCGTGCAACGGGAGACGCCCAGCGCGAAACCGGCCGACGAGAGCAGCTGCTTGAATGTCCGATCCAGCAGCCGCGCGCTCTTCGGCGGCTCCGCGGTGTAGCTGGCCGCAAAGCGGCAATAGGAGACCACGGCATAGTTGCCGTCGGTCGAGGCGCTGCCGTACACGACATCACCGTTGCCGGAATACAGGTCCACCGGTAGCAGCGCCAAGTAGACCACCTTCGCCGCACCGGCCTGCGGAAAACGCTCGCGCAGGAGGCCGAG
>JAEXPG010000407.1 GCA_023447015.1 Verrucomicrobiota bacterium | reverse complement strand
CGCCGCCCGCCCCTTTTCTCGCCATGCGCGCCTGCGTCTCGTTGTTCACGGGCCTCGCGGTCCTCACCTGCCCCGTCCTCTTCGGCCAAGTCGCCCTCCAGCCGGCCGGCGACGTCCTCTCCCTCGCCCGTCACGACCGTGGCGTCGAACTCACCTGCACCGACGGCACCACCGTGCGGCTCAGCGTGCTCGCACCGGACTTGGTGCGCGTGCACACCCGCTTCAACGGACAACCCGAGGCACCCGCCCATTCCTGGGCCATCGCCCGCACCGACTGGGACCTCGCGCCGTGGCAGGTGCGTGAGGATACGCCGAGCATCACGTTGACGACCGCCGAGCTCGAGGTCGTCGTCCGGCGCTCCCCCCTGCTCATCTCTTTCCGCGATCCCGCCACTGGTCGCGTGATCAACACCGACGTCCGCCCCATGGCCCGCGACGCCGCCACCGGCCGGCTCGAGGTCGCCAAGGCGCTCAGGCTCGACGAGCGTTTCTACGGGCTCGGCGAGAAAGCCGCCCCGCTCGAGAAACGTCGCGGCTTCTTCACGATGTGGAACTCCGACACCCCCGGCTACGTCGAGGGCACCGATCCCATCTACCAAAGCATCCCGTTCTACCTCGGCTGCGAGGACGGCCGGGCCTACGGACTCTTCTACGACAACTCCCACCGCACCACGTTCGACCTCGGCCGGAGCGGCCAGGAGGCCGCGGTCTTCGCCGCCGAGGGCGGCGAGATCGACTACTACTTTTTCCAGGGGCCCACGCTGAAGAAGATCCTCGGCCGCTATACCGAACTCACCGGCCGCATGCCGCTTCCGCCCCTCTGGGCGCTAGGCAACCAGCAATCCCGCTACAGCTATTACCCCGACTCGATGGTAAGCCGGATCGCGGAGGACTACCGCAAGCACGACCTGCCGCTGGACGTCCTCTATCTCGATATCCACTACATGAACGGCTACCGGGTGTTCACCTGGGATCCGGTGCGCTTCCCCGCCCCATCCGCGCTCACCGCGGAGCTCGCCCGCCAGGGGTTGAAGGTCGTGACCATCGTCGATCCCGGGGTGAAGCTCCAGCCACCGGCTGCCGGCGCCGCCGACCGCGCGACCGCCCCGGAACTCGGGCCCCAGGCGGAGAGCTACTACGTCTACAACCAGGGCACTGCCCACGACTACTTCCTGCGCCGCCGCGACGGCTCGCTGTACGTGGGCGAGGTCTGGCCGGGCAAGGCCGTCTTCGTCGACTACACCCGCGCCGATGCCCGCCGCTGGTGGGGCGACCTCCACCGCGCGCTTCTGGACCAAGGCGTCGCCGGCATCTGGACCGACATGAACGAGCCGTCCGACTTCGTCGACAAGACCGGCACCACCCAAGCCGACGTCGTGTTCGACGACAACGGCCTGAAGTCGTCCTACAACCGCCACCGGAATCTCTTCGCGCTCAACATGGCGCGCGCCACCTACGAGGGCCTTGAACGGCTGCAGCCCGACCGCCGCCCCTTCGTGATCACCCGCGCCGGCTACGCGGGCATCCAACGCTACGCGACCGTCTGGACCGGCGACAACAACGCCACCTGGGCATCGCTCGCGCTGAACATCCCGATGTACACCTCGCTCGGCCTCTCCGGCGAAGCCTTCGTCGGAGCCGACCTCCCCGGCTTCATCGGTCGCGCCTCGCCCGAACTGCTCGTGCGCAGCTACCAGGTCGGCTTCCTCGCCCCGCTCCTGCGCAACCACGCCGCGATCGACAACTACGACCACGAGCCATGGCGTTTCGGGCCGGTCTACACCGACATCGTCCGGAAGTACCTCCGCCTGCGCTACCAGCTCCTGCCCTTCCTCTACACCACGCTCGAGGAGGCCCACCGCACCGGCGTCCCGCTCTTCCGGCCGCTGGTGTTGAACTTCCAGGACGACCCCAACACCGCCGCGCTCGACGACCAGTTCATGGTCGGCGACGCCCTGCTCGCCGCCCCCGTGCTGCACGCCAACGAACGCGCCCGCGACGTCTATCTGCCCGCCGGGCGCTGGTACGATTTCTGGACCGGTGTCGCGACCGAGGGTGGCCGCCTCGTCCGCGTCGAGGCCCCGCTCGACCACGTGCCGCTCTTCGTGCGTGGCGCCAGCATCATCCCCTCGACCGTCGCCATGCGCCACACCGGCGAGAAGCCCTGGAACCCGTTGCGCTTCGACATCTATCCCGACGAGCAGGGACGCGCCGCCGGCTCGCTCTACGAGGACGACGGCCTCACCCCCGCCTACCGCAACGGCGTCTCGCGCCGCACCCAGGTGACCTACGAGCGCGCGGCCGGCGCCGTCCGCCTCACCCTCGCCGCCCCGGTCGGCTCCTACCAGCCCCCCGCGCGCAACCTCGAGTTCAGTTTCGCTTCCGGGACCGCCCTCACCGAATGCCGCCTCGACGGCCAATCCTTCCCCGCGACCACCGCCGCGACCGAGGCGAAGGGATGGTTCCGCGAACCCTCCGGGCGCGTGACCCTGCGCCTGCCCGACGACGGTCGTGGCCACACCTTCGAACTGCACTAGCCCCTTCCGCCCATGGAAACCCCGCCAACCACCTGGCTCACCATCCGCAGCACCGGCGTGCTCGCCCATGTCTCCAGTCTTCCCGGCGACTATGGCATCGGCAACCTCGGCCCCGGCGCGCGCCGCTTCATCGATTTCCTCGCCGCCGCCGGTGTGCGCCACTGGCAGATCTGCCCGCTCGGACCGACCGGCTACGGCGACTCGCCGTACCAGCTCTTCTCAGCCAACGCCGGCAACCCGTACTTCATCGATCTCGGCGAACTCGCCGCCGCCGGCCTGATCGATCCGGCCGAGCTCGCGCCGCTCCAGGCCCTGCCCACGACCACCGCCGACTACGGCCAGCTCTACGAACATTTCTGGCCCGTCCTGGCCAAGGCGCACGACCGCTTCGCCGCCTCCGGCCGCAACGCGATCCCCGGCGGTGATCCGCTCGCCGAGTTCTGCCGGCGCCACGCCGGCTGGCTGGAACCGTACGCGGACTTCATGGCCCTGAAGTCGCACTTCGGCGGATACCCGTGGACGATGTGGCCGGAGCCCTACCGCAACTGGACCCCCGCCCTGCACGAGCTCCTGCCCGAGTCCGTCCGCCGCGACGCCGCCCGCCACGCGTTCTACCAGTACGTGTTCTTCACCCAGTGGAGCCGGCTCCGCACCTACGCCGCCGCCCGCAAGGTCGGCATCATCGGCGACGTGCCGCTCTTCGTCGCCCTCGACAGCGCCGACACCTGGCGCAACCGCGCCGTCTTCCGCCTCGGCCCCGACGGCCACCCGCTCGCCGTCGCCGGGGTGCCGCCCGATTACTACTCCGCGCTCGGCCAACTCTGGGGCAACCCGCTCTACGACTGGGAGCACCTCGGCCGCACCGGGTACAAGTGGTGGCTCGACCGCCTGCGCGCGGCCTTCGAGCTCTACGACATCATCCGCCTCGATCACTTCCGCGGCTTCGACACGTACTGGGAAATTCCCGCCGGCGCGCCCGACGCGCGCGGCGGCCGTTGGCTGAAGGGCCCCGGCCTGCCGTTCTTCGAGGCCGTGCGCGCCGCGCTGCCCACTGCACGGATCATCGCGGAGGACCTCGGCTACATCGGTCCCGATGTCGTGAGCCTGCGCCGCGCGGCGGGGCTTCCCGGCATGAGGGTTCTCCAGTTCGCCTACGGCCACGACGCCAACAACGTCAACCTGCCGCACTTCTTCCCCGCCGAGAGCGTCGCCTACACCGGCACCCACGACAACCTGACCACGCGCGGCTGGCTCGAGGGTCTCGCGCCGCAGTACGCGGCGAAGGTCGACGACTACTACCAGTTGCGCGGCGCCCGCTCCGCCTGGCCGATCATCCGCGCCGCCCTCGCCACCACTTCGCGCCTCGCGGTGATCCCGATGCAGGACCTGCTCGACCTCCCCGCCGCCGCCACCCTGAACCGCCCCGGCCCCACCGACGGCCA
>JAEXPG010000330.1 GCA_023447015.1 Verrucomicrobiota bacterium | reverse complement strand
ATGAGGTGGACACCAGTCTCGCTCCCCGGCACCCACGTCCGCCAGAGATAGGACTCGTAGCGGTCGAGCAGCCGCCCGCCGACGAGGAAATATTCCCGGTGGAAGCGTTTTCCGTCGGTCCGGACTCCGTCTACCGCGGTGCCCTCGCTCTCAACGCCGCGGAACCGCAGACAGACCTCGAGCGTGTGGTGCCGGCCACCGCCCTGCGCCTCGAACCACCAGACCTCCATCCCCGGCGGCAGCCCCGGAGGGCGGATACTGAAACAACCCGGCCGCACCTCGCGTGCCGCCGCCGGACGCGGGTGCGGATCCGGCGCTCGCTCCGGGAGCAACGGGGCCGCGAAGGGCACCGACAGAACCAGCAGCAGCGCAACCGCGCTCGTTGCGCTACCATCGACCGTCTCCGTCGCCACAGCGCGTCGCGATCGGAATGCCACCAACAGTCCGTGCACCGTCGCCGCCACCCCCGCCCAGCCGAGCGCCATGCCGACCGGGTGCATCGCAAACACTGGAACCGTGCCCACGACGAGTGCGCTCCGGTGCCAGCGGAGCAAATCCCGCGCTCGGAACCACGCCGGGCAGGTCAGGACCCAGGGCAGCCAGAACGACTCCATGCGCGCCAACGTGATCCCACCCGCCACCGCCAGCCAGCAACCCCAAGCCGCGAAGGAAGACACGCCGGAGCGACGCACCGGCCCATTCTCCCGCGCAAGGGCGAGCAACACGAGCGCACACGCCGCCACCGTGACACCACCCGGCCCCGCCCACCGGACCGTAACCAGCGAGAGTGCCACGGCCGGCAACAGCAAGGTGCGCAGCCTGAGCCGGCCGGTTGGCCCCGTGGTGAGCGGCAGCAACGCCGGAATCACCACGAGGAACCCGAAGAGATAGTGAACCTCCGCGCTCTCCACCGCCGGGAAGAAAACCGCGCGGAACCCAACGACGGCGAGGATCCGCCCCGTGTTGGCCAGGATCGCGGAGCCCACCGCAAGCACCAGCCGGCCAAACCACGCCATCCAGCCAGAGACGCTATGCCCGGTCCAGATCGCCACCGCGGTGATCACCGCCAGCAGATCGAGCCCCGCACAATCCCGCGCCCACGGCAGCACCACCCGACCGACCCGCAAAGCCACTGCATCGCAGGTCGCCGCCGGCTCGAAGAGCCCGACGAACACGAGCACCAAAGGGCGCGTGGCCCGGAGCAGAAGATCCGCCGCCGCCGGCGTGGACAACAACACCGCCAGCGCCACCGCGGCACAAGCGCTGCGGATCAGCGCCACCGGCGTGGCTTCGCTCCCGCGAGTGAGGCCCAGCACGTTCATCGGTGGGAAGCGGATCGCGCGCGACCGGTCGTATCGCCGGTCGTGCCATTGCCCCGCCAACGAACGCCCGCATAGCCACCGATCCCCAAGCCGACCGCGAGTGCGAGGAGCAGGAACGGCGGACTCGGTGCGGCCGGCACGGGCAACGGCGTTGCCGTCGGGGCGGTTGTCGTCGCCAACGACGCCGTCACCGGCGAGCTCTCGACCGAAGAGACCGCGTAGGTGACTGTACTCGGCGCATCCGCAACGCCGCTGGCGGCCAGCTCCAGGGTTTGTGCATCCGCGAGGTTCAGCAGGGCGAAATCCTCAAAGCCGCCGGAGAAGTCGAAGAACGACTCGTTCTCGCCCGCGTTCTTCGCTGTTTGGAGAAACTGCACGTCGACCCGGGCCGAAAGGATCGTGCCTTCGAACACCACCCCGTTGATCACGAGGACATCGTCGAACCGCGAGAGATCGAAACCGGTCGTGCTGCCGGTGATCTGGCTGCTGCCGCTTTCGCCGAAGAGCGTGTAGTAGTCGCCGGTGGCGCCGGTCCCGGCCGCGGTGAGCGTCGCGGTGGTGTTGGTGAAGAGGTCGTCGAAAGTGTACGTGCCCGAGGTGGTCGTGATCACCAGACTCACGCTCTTGAGCGCGACCCCCATCGAGAGGCTGGTCTCGTTGCCCGAGGCGTTCTCGTTCACATCGACCCCGAGCATCAGATTGCCTCCGCTTGTCAGATACGAAGCGAGGGCGGCCGGCGTGATGTTCTTGAGCAGATCGATCGAACCGCTGCCTTGGTAGATCTTGTCGGTTAGCGCCGTGGAGTCGACGGCCCACGCGGGCGTCGTCGCGGCGGCGAACACGAACCACCACCACCCGCGAAAGCATCGCCGGCGCGCCACCGGCGGCGCCACACCCGGGGTTGTATCCTTAGCAGGGCCCCCGGACGGGATGAGTTCCGCGGCTGTTGGAGAAGGTTTCGAACAGCGGCTCGTGGTCGCTGGCACGGCAAATGATTGGAGGCATTGCATAAGATTAACCGCCACCGAACCACGCCCCGTGCCGAAAGATGCAATGCACCGCTCCAGTCCTTGATAGCAGGCCACTTAGCTCACCGCTTTCCGCCGTCCGCACCGCGACGCCGGCGGCCACCCAAATTGCAAATGCAATGCTTCCCCAAACCTTTGCATTGCATATGGCCGAGATCATCATTCTGGGAAAAACCGATCTGGCGCCGGTTTCTTCGCGCCTGAAAGCGGCGGGCCCGTCTCTCCGGGTCACGCAGGGCAGTTCCATCGAGGCGCTCGACGTCCGCTCCCGCGGTCGGGTCTACCTCGTTCCGTTTGAGACCGTGAATACGCCGGACTGGCCGCGGCTGCGCACCGAGCTCTCGCGCGCCAACCGCTACTATGTCGTCTACGGCGGCACGCTCTCCACGCGCCTAGTCGTCGAGGCCTGCCGCGACGGCGCGTTCGACGTGCTCTCCTACGAGGACCCGCCGCCGCGCTGGGTCGAGTCCCTCGCCGCGGCCGCCAAGGCACAGTCAACCTGGGTCGATCTCTACGGCGGCACCCCCATCGACACCAACGCCGTCCTCATCGGCAACTCCGACGCCACCGACGGGCTCCGCCGCACCATCGAGCGCCTCGGTCCGACCCCGGCGAGCGTGCTCATCCTCGGCGAGTCCGGCGTCGGCAAGGAGAAGGTCGCGGAGGCCCTGCACCGCAAGAGCGGCGGCGCGCAGCTCATCGCGCTCAACTGCGCCGCCGTGCCGGCCGACCTGCTCGAGTCCGAGCTCTTCGGCGTGGCCAAGGGCGCGTACACCGGCGCCGCCGCCGACCGGCCCGGCCTGGTCGAACAGGCCTCCGGCGGCACGCTCTTCCTCGACGAGATCGGCGAGCTCCAGCTCAACCTCCAGGCCAAGCTCCTGCGGTTCATCCAGTCGCGCCGCGCCCGCCGGGTGGGCGGCACGGGCGAGTACGAGGTGAACGTCCGCATCGTCTCCGCGACCAACCGCGATCTGGAGGAGGAAGTCGCCGCCGGCCGTTTCCGTGCCGATCTCTACTACCGCCTCGCCGAAGTCTCCCTCCGCGTGCCGCCGCTGCGCCAGCGCCGCGAAGATATCCCGGTGCTTGCGCGCCATTTCCTCACGCTCGCGGGCGAGCGCTTCGGCAAGTTCTTCGACGCCGTCGAGCCGGCGTTGCTCGAGAAGTTCCAGCAGCACGACTGGCCGGGCAACGTGCGCGAACTCAAGAGCGCCATCGACCGCCTCGTCCTGCTCTTCGACGGCCCGATCCTGCGCGCTGGCTGGTGGGATGCCCCGACCCGCAACCTGTTCGCGCGCGCTGCGGCCGAAGTCCCGGCGCCAGTCGTCGCCGCTTCGAACGCGCCAGCCGCACTCACCGCACCGGCGCCCGCCGCCTCGCCCCTCCCTGCGCCCACCCCCGTGGAGACGACGCCGGAGCTTCCCTCCCGCCGCGGCCGCATGGAGCTCGCCCGCCGCCTGCTCGCCGAGGGCGGCCACGACCTCGCCTGGGTCGCCGCCCGCGCGGGTGTGCATCCCACCACTCTCTTCCGTTGGCGGAAGTCCGGTCTGCTCTGACCTCCGCCTGATCTCGCAACCCCACCACGCCATGCGCCTGCTCGTTCTGCTCCCCTATGTTCCGTACCCCCTCGACCGGGGTACCTTCCAACGCGTCTACCACCTCACCCGCGAACTCGCGCGGCATCACGAGGTCGACCTCTTCTGCCTCGACACCGAGAACCGCGCCGCCGGGGCCGAGGAGATGCGCCGCTTCTGCCGCCACGTCGAAGTCGCGCCGTTCGACCACGGCGCTTGGCCGCGCTTCTTCCCCGACCGGATCTTCGAGCCGCTGCCGACGACCGTCGTGCACTGGCTGTCGGAGTCCGTCGCCGCCCGCCTCGCGAGCTTCGCGCAACGCCACGCCTACGACCTCGTCTATTTCTGCGATCTCGTGCTCTGGCCGTACGTGCGGGCAGTCCTCTCGTATTTGCCGACCGTGATGGATCGCAGCCGCGTCGACCTTCTCTTTCAACAGGAAGAACTCGCCGCACTGCCGCTGTCGTGGAAGGAACGCTTCCTCCGCCGCGAGAACCTCCGCAAGCTGCGTCGTCTGGAGCAGTCCGCCGCCCTCGGACTGGCCGGCACCGTCGTCTGCGGCCCCGACGACGAACAGTTCCTCCGCACCCAAGTCCGCGCCGATGCCAATATCACCGTGATCCCCAACGGCGTCGCGCCGGAGCTGTTCTCGCCCCTCGCCTGCCCAGGCCACGCCGACCACGCGCCCACCCTGCTCTTCTGCGGCGCGATGGACTACTCGCCCAACATCGACGGCCTCCGTTGGTATTTCTCCGCCTGCGACGCCGCGGTCCGCGCCGCGGTGCCTGACCGTCGGATCCTCCTCGTCGGCCGCGACCCGTCGCCCGAGGTCCGCGCCCTCGCCGACCTTCCCGGTGTGACCGTCACCGGCGGCGTGCCCGACGTGCGCCCGTACTATCGCCGCGCCTGGGCCCAGATCGTGCCGCTGCGGATCGGCGGCGGTACCCGCCTCAAGATCGTCGAGTCGCTCGCCCTCGGCACGCCGGTCGTCTCGACCGCGATCGGGGCCCAGGGCCTCGACCTGTGCGACGGCGCCCAGATCTCCCTCGCCGACACACCCGACGCCTTCGCCCGCAGCACGATCGAACTGCTCCGCGACGAGGCGCTCCGCCGCAACCTCGCCGACGCCGGCGGACGCCGCGTGTTCGAGCGCTACACCTGGCCCCGCCTCGGCCGCCAGCTCAGCGATTTCCTCCGTCAAAACACCCACTCCAACCACCACCGCCATGCAGCCTGACCCCAAGACCGTGATTCTTCTCGGCGTGCCTTTCCACGACGTGTCGTTCGACCAGACCCTCAATCACATCGACGATCTCATCGCCGCCCGCCGTCCCGCCTACATCGCCACCGCCAACGTCGACTTCGCCGCGCAGGCGAGCGAGGACGTCGAGCTCCAACGCATCCTCGCCGAGGCCCACCTCGTCTTATGTGACGGCATGCCGCTGGTCTGGGCCTCGTGGTTGCTGCGCGCACCTTTGCGTCAACGTGTGGCCGGCTCCGATCTCTTCCCGCGCCTCATCGCCCGCGCCCGCGACCGCGGCCACCGGGTCTTCTTCCTCGGGGCCGACGATGCCACGCTTCGCGAAGCCCGCCTCCGCCTCGAAGCGGCCCACCCGGGCCTGAAGATCGTCGGCACCTATGCACCGCCGCATGCCGACCTGGAGACGCTCAGCGCCGATCCGATCCTCGAGAAGGTGCGCGCCGCCAACCCCGACCTGCTGCTCGTCGGCATGGGCTGCCCCAAGCAGGAGAAATGGATCTACATGAACCTGCAGCGCCTCGGTGTTCCGGTCAGCATCGGCGTGGGCGCGTGCTTCGATTTCGCCGCTGGTCGTTTCGAACGGGCTCCCGTCTGGATGCGCCGCACCGGCCTCGAATGGCTCGCCCGCTTGGTCCAGGAGCCCAAACGCCTCACCGGCCGCTATTGGCGCGACTTCCAATTCCTCGTCCGCGCCGTCCACGCCCAGCGTTCCGCGACCCGCGAGATTCCGCTGCGCCGCACCTGGCTGGCGCCCGACCACGGACTTCCCGATGAGAACCACCGCACAGTCACCTGGGCGGGCCGCGTCGACGCAGCCGGAGTGCTCTCCGGGCGAGTCGAATTTCCCGGGCCGGTCGACACCGTGCGCGACGTCGTGCTCGATGTTTCCGGCGTCACATTCCTCGATAGCACCGGCCTCGGATTCCTGCTCCGCGCCTTTCGCGCCTGCAAAACCAGCGGAGGAGCCCTCGTCCTCCTGCGCCCGTCCGCCGCCGTGCTCGCGTTGCTCGGATGCCAGCACCTCGATCGCCTCCTCCCCTGCGCGGAGACGATCGGGCTGGCCCGTCTGAAGCTCGGGCTCCTCCAGCCCTCGACCGCCGTCTCCTCCGCCCCCGCCGACCCCGGCGAGCTGGTCCTCCGGGTCGTCGGTGACCTCACCGCCCCCCGCGTGCCCGGCCTAAGACG
>JAEXPG010000307.1 GCA_023447015.1 Verrucomicrobiota bacterium | reverse complement strand
GTGCCGGCTCGAGCGCGCGCGATCGGTCGGCACGCCGGGTGTGGCGCAGACGCGGGTGGTCGGGGTGGAGTTTGCGGGGCGGACGGCGTGTTTGCGGAAGTTTCTCAATGGGTTGGCAGGGATTCCGGGGCTGGTTGTGCGCGAGGTATGGGCCGGGCCGTTGGACGAGAGGCCCGAGCGTGCGCGGCTCGCGGCGCGGATTGGACCGCAGAGTCTACGGTTTGGCGTGCTTGTGGAAGCGGTGGAGGTGAGCGGCGGCGCGTCGGAGGCCGGAGCGGCCGCACCCGCCTCGGCTGCTCCGTGGCGCGAGCCGTTGCGCGGAGGCGGTTCGTTGTCGGGCGCGTACGATCTATTCTCGCCTCCCGTGCTCGTGTTCAACGCGGAGGCCAGAAGCTGGAGGCCGGCGGCCGGTGAGGACGTGACACACGAGGAGCTCGGCTTCGAGCTGTTGTCGGTGCGCCGGGTGCAGCCGCGTTGGCGGTTGGTCGGGCATGCGGGGGACGGCGAGTCGCGGGTGGCGATGCTGGAGGAGGTCGCAGGCCGGCGGATGGTGTTGTTGCGCATCGGCGGCCGCGATGTGGCGAGCGGGGTGGTGTTGGAGTCGCTCGAGTCGGTGGCGGACAAGGATGGCGGGCGGGTGGTGCGCGCGACATTGGCCGACCCCGGATCGCGCAGCCCGGTGGTATTGACTACGGGGAATCCTGAGCAGCACGGGCGGATCGTGGGGGTGCTGCAGGTGCGTGGAGCCGCCGAGCCGGTCGAAGTCCGGGAGGGCGAGACGGTTCGGCTTCTTGGCGCGGACTATGTGATCGGCTCGATCGGGATGGATCCGGCTTCGGTCGAGATCACCCGGATCGTGGGGCCGGGACGGCGGGCGGAGTCCACCCGCCTGAAACCGGTGGCGCGGAGATGAGGAGACTATCTATGAAACGAAATGCACAGGCGGGGCGGATCGTGGCGGCGCTGCTGGTCCTCGTGGGGGCGCAGTTGTCGGCGGCCGATGGCGAGCCGGTGGATGTGCTGGTGGCGCGGGCGCGCGTCCAGACGTTGACCGGAGAGATGGAGGGTGCGGCGGCGACATTTCGCGAAGTCCTCGATCGTGAGCCCGGCAATGCGGAGGCGGTGGCATTCCTCGCCCGCCTCGACCGCGCGGGGAAGTCTGAGCGCTGGCACACGCGGGCCGATCTCATCGGTGCCGTGGCCGCGTCGTGGCGGCGTGCGCCGGTCGTGGCGGAGTCCGCGGCGGAGGAACCGCGCGCAACCGGTGCGGCGGAAGCCATGGACCGGCGGCTCGATGCGATCGTCCTGCCTGAGGTGAATTTCGCGGGGGCGAGTTTGTCCGGGGCGTTGGCGACCCTGAGCGCCCTCGCCGCGGAGCGTGAAGCCGCAACCGGCGGCGCGGGGATCAATCTCGTCCTGCTGGATCCCGCCAACACGAATCCTCCGGTGCAGCTGGCGGTGCGGGGGCTGACGTTGCGGCGGGTGCTGGACTTTGTGACGGAGTCGGTCGGCTACTGTTACGAGGTGCAGGCGGACGCGGTGGTTGTGCGGCCGGGCGGGGAGCGCATGGCGCTGGAGACTGCGGTGCTGCCGTTGTCGAGGGCGATCGTCACGCGGATGGTTGCCGCCGGGGTGGCGAAACCGGAGGGCGCCGCGGCGCCGGTGCCGGGGGTGGCGAAGCTCGACGGAGATGGACGCGGTGCGGGATCGGCGGCGCTGCGGGCTTTCCTGCAGCAGGCGGGGGTGCGCTTCGACGGAGTGGAGGGATCCAGCTTGGTCTTCGACGGTTCGGCGATGCTGGTCACGCAGACGCCCCGCAACCTGGCGCGAGTCCGGACGATCCTTGCGCGCTACGCCGCGGTGCGGCAGGTGGAGATCGAGGCCAAGTTTCTTGAGGTGGAGGACGGTGCGCTGGAGGAGCTCGGGATCAATTGGGGCGCATCGCGGCGGAAGGACCCTGCCACGGGGCTGCCGCGGGAAACCTATATCACGGGAAACCGAAGCGTGGCCGGCGCGTTCTCCGGCAGTGCCAGCAGCGGTGAGGTTGTGATCGACGGAAAGACCGTGGCGAGCGTGGTGGCGCCGGTTCTGCCGGGGGAGGTGCCGCTCGGCGCCGGAACATCGGCCCTGGCCGAGATCAGCGGCGTCATTGGCGATATCGATGTGAGCGCGACGGTGCGGGCGTTGTCGCAGAAGCAGGGCAGCGACCTGTTGAGCGCGCCGAAGGTGACGGTGCTCTCGGGCCATCCGGCCAGTATCACGGTGGCGCGCCAGCTGCGCTACCCCCGACAATTCGGCCAGATCCAAAGCCAGGTGGGGCAGTCCGGAGCAGGGGAGAACTCAAGCTCGGCCGGGGTGACGATCACCGCCGGCACCCCGCAGGATTTCACCACGGAAAATGTCGGTGTGGACCTGCAGGTCACCCCGACGGTCGAGGAGGATGACCGCAGTATCACCCTCGATCTCCATCCGGTGGTGACGGAGTTCGAGGGTTTTGTCGAGTATGGTGGCCCGAGCCTGGCGGTGTCGGGTGGGAAGACGGTCACGATTCCCTCGGGTTTCTACCAGCCGATCTTCTCGCGGCGTTCGGTGAGCACGCGGGTGACCTTGTGGGATGGCGCCACGCTGGTGATGGGCGGACTGACTCGCGAGGAGACCAAGAAGGTGAACGACAAGGTGCCTCTGCTCGGCGACCTGCCGGCGGTTGGGCGGCTCTTCCGCTCGTCGGGCGAGGGCGCGACGAAGCGGAATCTTCTGATCTTTGTGACGGCGAGCTTGGTCGGTCCCGGCGGCGGGATGCGCAAACTCGCACCTGCGGGGCCGACGGTGACGAAATTGCCGGAGGAAACGCCGAAGGTGTTGCCGCCGCAGAAACGGTGACGTCGGAGCGCTCCTGCGCGAAAGCCGAGCTTCTCTTTTCGGTGGCGAGCCGCACAGTCGAGCCATGGCAAAATGGCTGCTCGTCGACGGCTACAATCTCGCATACCGCGCGTTCCACGCGATCCCCGAGCTCACCCGTGCCGACGGGTTTCCGACCAACGCGCTGCACGGCTGGGTGAAGACGCTCTGGCGGTTGTGGGATCAGGAACGGCCGGCGGCGTGCGTGGTCTTCTTCGATCTCGGCGGTGCGCAGGACCGGCTGGCGCTGCTGCCGGAGTACAAGGCGCAGCGCGAGGAGATGCCGGAGGCGTTGCGGAAACAGATCGAGCCGCTCAAGGCGCTGACCCGGGCGATGGGCTTCGTCGGCTATGAGCGCGAGGGCGTGGAAAGCGACGATCTGCTCGCCGCGCAGGCGGTGGCGTTGTCCGCCGAGGGGCACGAGGTGCTGGTCGTGAGCTCCGACAAGGACTTTGCGCAGATCGTGGGCGACCGGATCAAGATCCTGAACCCGCCGCCGCCCGGAAACGCCAAGCTCGGCTGGCGGACGATGGACGCTGCGGGCGTGAAGGAGAAGTTCGGTGTGCCGCCCGCGCAGATCGCGGACCTGCTGGCGCTGGTGGGCGACACGTCGGACAACATTCCCGGACTCGACGGTGTGGGCCCGAAGACCGCCGCGAAATGGCTCGAGGCCCATGGCGATCTCGCGGGGGTGCTCGCCCATGCGGCGGAGCTGAAGCCGGAGCGTTTTCGTGAGGTGGTCGCGGCGCGGACGGAGGATCTGCGGCGTAACCTGAAGCTCACGACGTTGAATACCACATTGCCCCGACCGGTGGAGGCCGCTGCGCCGGTGTCGGTTTCCGAAGTGATTCGCCTGCTCGAGGCGCACGAGATGCGCACCGCCGCCGAGGAGGCCCGCCGGCGTTACGAGCAGCCGGAGCTGTTTTGAACACGGGCCGGCTGGGGAAAGAAAAGGCCGGAGCGATGAGCTCCGGCCTTGGGCGGCTGGCAGTGTGGATGGAAGATCAGTGCGTGGCGAAGATCAGCGCCTGACGGAAGAGCTCGGGCGAGGGGATGCGGGGCCAGGGTTCGAGCCGCTGGCCGAAGGCATCGACGCAGGGACCGCGGGTCGGGAACGTGGGATCGATAGCGCAGACGGCCTGCCAGACGGTGTTGATGTGGCCGTAGGGCATGATCGTGAGATTGTATACATCGTCCCAGGTC
>JAEXPG010000100.1 GCA_023447015.1 Verrucomicrobiota bacterium | reverse complement strand
CGCGATCAGCGGGCGCCGAGAACACTGCCCCGGAGGCGATCAGCCGGAGGACACCTTCAAAGCTTCGCCCATTGGCGAAGCCGATCAGCGGTTCCCCCTCTCCGGAAGCCCAGGCACGGACGAATCTGGAACTCATGAACTCAGGAACTGTAGGCCACGGCGGCGAGGTGGCCTCGTTTGGTTCTGAGGCGAGAGAGGAACCATCCTGTCGTGCCGCAGAACCTGTGGCGGATGCACACTGATCCACACGGATGGCACGAGCTGCCGCCTTCTCGCTCCGGGCCGAACGACTTCGTCATCCGGCCCCGGGCCGCGGCGCGAGCCCGCGGCGGACGTCACGGCGCGGAGAGGGCCTTGATGACGGCGTCGTAGGCCGGCTTGGGGCGATGTTTGCGGTCGAAGAGCAGCGGATAGTCGCGCCGGCCCTTGATCGGCCAATCGGACAACCAGGTGTCGGCGTCGGTCACGCCCCAGAAGGTGACGCGTTTGATGTTGGCCGCGTGGCGGCGGTACACGGCGAAGATCTCGCCGTAGTAGGCGGCGAGCTCCTGCTGCCGGGCGGTGGTGAGCCCGCGGCGATAGGGATCGAGCTCGGCACGGTGCTCCTTGAGGCGCGCGATGTCGGCCCCGTAGTAGTTGTCCGGCCGCGGCAGCACGCTCACGTCGAGCTCGGTGATCTGCACCTTGATCCCGGCCTGGGAGAAGGCCGCGATCGTCTCCTCCACCTGCTGGGGGGTGGGGGCGCCGATCACGTAGTGCTCCTGCAACCCCACCGCCTCCACGGGCAGGCCGGCGGCGCGGATGCGCTTCACCAGTTCGATGACCGTCTTGCGCTTCTCCGGCAGCCAGAGGCAGTACTCGTTGTAGTAGAGTTCGGCCCCGGGATCGGCCTCGTGCGCGGCGCGGAACGCCTCGATGATGCCCTCCTCGCCCAGCACCCGGTACCACGGCAGGTCGGTGCGGATGCCGCCGGTGTCGGCGACGGCCTCGTTGACCACGTCCCAGCCGGTGATCCGGCCCTTGTAGCGGCCGACCACGGTGCGGATGTGGTCGCGCAACGTCGCGAGGAGCTGTGGCGCGGTCTTGGGGGAGCCGTCGGCGTTGGTGAAGACCCAGTCCGGCGTCTGGTAGTGCCACATCAGGGTGTGCCCGAGGATGTTGAGGTGGCGCTTCGTGCCGAACTCGACGTAGCGGTCGGCGACCTTGAAGTCGTAGCGGTCCGGCGCGGGGTGCACGGACTCCCACTTCAGGCAGTTCTCGGGGGAGATGGCGTCGAAGTTGCGGTCGACCAGGGCGACGGATTTCTCGTCGGTGCCGAGGATGACCTTCTCGTTGATGGCGGCGCCGATCAGGAAACGCCCTTGGGCGGCCTCCTTGAGCGACGGCGGTTGGGGAGCGGCGTGGAGCGCAACCAATGCGCTCGTACAGGCCAGGAGGGAGAGCAGCGTCTTCATGGGGATGAGGTGCCGGAGGGTGCTCGCGCCGAAGTCCGACCAAAAGACAAAAACACGCCGCCGCGCCGGCCGACCCCGCCGGGGCGGCTGGCCCCCGGTGCCCGCGTTGTCAGTTCCCCCTTGTCCGTCCCGGGGCCGGCTCTACGGTGGCGGCCGTGCACCCCACGGTTTCCGCGGCAACTCCACCATTTCGAGAGTCCCAACTCGGTTGAGAAGGATAACACCGCTCGGCGAAAAAGATGCACCTACGGTTCGCAACACCCAGTGATGTTCCAGGCATGCTTCGTCTGTGGGAGGTCATGCAGGCCGCCCATCTCACGTACGAGCCTCGGTACTATGCACTCGCTGAACGCTCCCGCTATCTGGATGCAGCCGCTCGCTACATCGACGGACTGGTGCGCGACCCGGATGCGATCTGCATCGTGTGCGCCGACGCTGGGAACCTATGGGGCTCACTCGTTGCGAAGGTGGAAAAGAAACCGCCGGTGTACACGGACGTGTCGGTTGCCTCGATAGACCACGTCTGCGTTGACGAGGCGCACCGTGGAAAGGGCGTGTTTCGACGCATGTACGCGCTACTGGAGTCGACTGCTTCGAAGCGCGGCGTCGATTCGATCGAGTGCTACGTGGACTGCGACAACTCGGCGTTGGCCGCGTACCGAGCGATCGGCATGGTTCCGAGGCAGATGAGGATGGTGAAGCACATCCAGAAGGACGCCGCCCCTGGCGCCACATCCAGCGACTCGATGCTGCCTGATCCCCAGTCCTCGTCCGCGGTTCGTCGCGAGTGACCTGAGGCGTGCGCCAAATGAAACTGTCACCCACCGGCTTGATTGCCTGCGGCCTTCTCCTCGTTCTGGCCGGATGCGCCGGGGTTCCACCTCTCCCTGAGAGTGATCCTGCGGGCCGGTGGCACCGCGATGCCCAGGGACTGATTACACGCGGGGTGTCGCCAGCCGATGGGGCCGTCGAGAGCGATGTTGAGCGCAACGAACGGCCGGATGGCATCCACCTCGCCCGAAATCCCGCGTCGGGTCGGGTCGTGCGGAAGACCGGGATGCGGCACGAAGGCCGCTG
This sequence comes from Verrucomicrobiota bacterium, assembly GCA_023447015.1. GTDB lineage: Bacteria > Verrucomicrobiota > Verrucomicrobiia > Opitutales > Opitutaceae > CAJCBL01. The sequence continues at coordinate 10,851 of JAEXPG010000100.1, read as the reverse complement.
CCGGCACCACGTGAAGAAATGGGATCAGCTGGAAGATGTGGAGCTGTATGGGATTCCGCGACAGGACTCGGGCGCGGTCGCTGGCATCGTGGTTGCCTCTCTCGTCTTGGACGGGGAACAATCGAAGCCATGAAGTCCCTTTTCCGAGCGATCGCTGCCGCCGTTGCTGATGGGAAGGACGCGCATGCCAACTACCGGCAGTTGGTGTCCGAAGCGCATCGCCTGGTCCGGCCATGCCGTGTGCTGGTATCTCAGGGAACCGGTGACGTTGCTGGGCGCTGGTATGGGGAGGATCTGCCGTCGGGGCCGATGGCGGGGCTTCGACGATGGATGTCCTTCCGGTTGGATCTTGTGCCCGGCATAGAGGACGGGGAGCGGCGAATTGCGACGGTCTACACCAGCACTACGGAAGGTCGCACAAGCGAGGTGGTGCTGTCCTCGGACTGGCCCGATCCATCCGGAACGCCCCTCTTCGCCGTCGCCGCCGATTCATTTCCGCCGCTTGAGGCGCTCGGCGAGTACGGAGTGAATCTTCCGCCAAACCTGCGGAAGACGTCCCCCGGCTCGCTCGAAGGAAGGTCGTTCGAGGAGGAGTTCATCAAGCGGCACCCCTTCCATTCTCGGGGGCCCTGGGCGATTCTCGGCGGTTGGAACATTCCTTGGGAAGACGAAGACTGGCTGGAGTGTTCCCACCAACGTCTTCTCCTCACAACCGTGGCGGAGCCGGAGCCGTGGCTGGAAGTGTACCAGTTGAAGGACGGCACGTTCAGCGTCAAAGAAAGGTTCTCCTAGCATCCAACAACTCCCATGAAAACTACTCGTATCCTGTGTTTGCTCTCGGCAATCGGTGCGGCGGCGTGGGCCGCCGATCCCGCGGGGACGTGGCAATGGACGGTCCACTCGCCGACCGGCGAGATCGCGACCACGCTCAAACTCGAGGCGAAGGACGGCAAGTTCACCGGCGCCTATTCGAACCAGTACGGCGAGACGGCGATCAGCGCCGCGCAGTTCCAGGACGACGTGCTCTCGTTCGACGTGGTGCGCGACTTCGGCGGCAGCTCGTTTGTCTTGAAGTATCGCGGCAAGCTCGAGGGCGACGCGATCAAGGGGACGATCGAAACGCCCGACTTCGGCGGTGGCGACGCGATCAAGCTCGACTGGAACGCGCAGCGCACGCCTGCGACGAAGCCGAAGAGCTGAGGCGGGCCACTCGATCCGCATCGCGCGCCCGCTGCGCTCAAGGCGCAGAGACGCGGAGGATGAGCACGATCCCGGGGACTATTGCCGTCCGGCTTCTCTCCGCGCCTCCGCGTGAGACGGATCGTCCGCCGGAGATCGGCGCTTCCGCGGATGAGTCGCGTTCCTGGATCCTCATGAGGGCTTTGTCTTGCGCGGGTTCCTGTAGGCCGGGGCGCTGACCCGGCTCCGCGGCGGGCCACCTCAGCGCGGTGGCCTACAGCAGGCCCCTCGTGCGGTTGCGCCGGCGGATCGTGATGATCAGGCCGATGGGGTGCCATTGGCGCTCGCGCGGTCAGTTCGCCCTTGTTCGGCTCGGAGCCGGCTCTACGGTGGCGGTCGTGCATCCCACGGCTTTGGCGCCAATCCCGCCCTTTCGGAAACCTCAACTCGGTTGGGGTGACTAGCACTGTCGGGCCGAAATGAAGCGTCTCTCGATATTGCTGGTGATTTGCTTGGGGCTGTTTGTTGCCTGCGCGACAAGGACCACCTGGTCTTCAACCGGCCCATATCTCGGCTATGACGAAGATCTGACGTTCAGAGTCGATGAAGACGAAGGTTTCAGTGCGAACCGCCCCGAGTATTTGATGAAGTATTGGACACTTTCGGAAGTGAAGATCGCTGACGAAGCGGCTCTGGGTGTACCAATCGAGAAGCGCCTTTTCGTCGTCGAGAAAGAAGGGTATCTCTATTTCAGTCTCGCTTACTCATACGAGCATTACGTCTGGGGTCCTTCTCCGCAGGATCCCGATCTGATCACGACCACCGGAAAATACTGGGTTTCAGGTCTGGATCGTTACAAAACGACTTTGACTGGATCACAAAGAAGAAGACCCACCCAGCGGCCAGACTCAGCGCTGGGAAAGAGCCCGGTTCCCAACCAGAGTCCGCCGCCCCGCGTGGCTCATCACTGAAACGTCCGCCAGAAGCATGAGTTGTACTCTCTGTCAGAATTTTCCGTGTCCTCCCGGTAAGTTCGAAGAGCTCGCGATCTCTATCGAGCGGCATGGCACGCTTTATCGTTGTGATGGATGCGGAGGATTCTTCGAGCTGATCGCAGAGGAGCGGAACGTTCGTTTTCTGAGCCAAGTCCAGGCAGAGAACCTCTATCCGAAGTGCGTTTCAAAAACAGGCCGAACCAACAGTCGCGACGCAGCGCCTCGATGATGGCCTCTTCGACCTCAGTATCCGCGGATCGGCGTGCCTGACCCGGAACGTTTCCCAGAATATGACATCGCCTTCCCCTCATCCAGCTGTGTGGTGCGACTTCAATGCCGGTGGCTGGTCTGGAAGGCCGGATGACGACTGCTACTATGTCATGGACCAGAAGCGGCTCGAGGACCTGAAAGCGAAAGCCGGGATGATAGTGTTTCTCTACGACAATGAGTCCGACGACGGAAGAGAGGTTGTCGGACTCGAGGCCGCGTTGGTTGAAGATCGCGACCGTCTGATCGCAAAGCCGCTCGGCGGAGCTTTCTATCATGGCCCTCGGTTTTGGTGACCCGCGGATGATGACGGAGGGTGCCCAGCTGCGTAAGCCGATGGCGGGACTTGCCTGCCCTCCATGCGGAGTTGCCTATCCGGCATGGCTTATCTGAATCAGGGTCTGAGACCGATGAGCGCAGAACGATCCGAATCCGGTGCACCGATCCATCGGTACAAGCCGCGCGAGACCGGCTGGGTGCCGCCTGACATGGCGGACAACTCGATCGACGCGATCTCCAACCATGTTGAAGCGCACATCGGCCCCATCGCCACGGTGTGGCACGAGATCATGTCCGATCTTGTCCATGTCGACGTTCATCAAGTCGCTCCGACAGCGGATCGTCCCTACTGGACGTTGGTGACCTCTGGCATGAGCGACAAGCCGATGGCCGCTCCACCGGGGAGGGAGGCATGGCGTTTCGCCGAACTGATGCTCTGTCTCCCGGCAGAGTGGAAGATGATGGAGACGGATTTCAAAGACTCCGCCAACTACTGGCCGATCAGATGGCTGAAGATTTTGGCGCGGTTTCCGCACGAGTACAAAACGTGGCTGTGCTGGGGTCACTCGATGCCCAACGGCGACCCGGCAGAACCGCTTGATTCAAGTGTTCCGTTTGATGGGGTGATGTTGCTTCGGCCCCAAACGGTTCCGAAGGAGTTCTGGAGCCTCAAGATTCGCGACGACAAGGTGATCCAGTTCTTCTCGGTCATTCCGCTTTTCCCTGGAGAGATGCGACTGAAGTTGAAAGAGGGTGCGGAAACGTTGGAGAAGCGGTTCGAGCAACGGAAAGTATCTGAGATCGTGGACCCCTTCCGGCCGGATGTGTCCAAGAAGGAGTGGTGGAGAATGTGGTAGTATTGTTCGGTCGCGTTTCGATTCGCACGACGTGCGCTTTGGTTTGCGCCGAGCGGTGGTGCGGGGTGGGAGTGTTCAGGCGGAAGCCAAAGATGGCGTCGCGGGGCGATGGCGTGCGCCCGGGTGGAGCGACCGGGATCGCCGCTCCCGGCTACAGTGCGGTGGACGCAGAGATGCACATCGGCGGAGGCCGTTCGCGATCCTCGCCTATGCGGCCGCGTTAAGGGTGACGCCATCCGCCACGGGTGGGTCGGTGCGGTGCTGGGGGCGGGGTGATGCGAAGTGTCGGGCGTGCGCGGGCACGAAGACGCTCGGCGGGCGGGCGAAGCGCGGGGAAGGGCGCGTCCCCCTTGGGTCGAGGCGATTACCCGGCGGGTCGGCGCGGTTACCCACGCGGTAAGCGCCGTAACCCACGAGGTAGGCGAGGTTACCCAAGGGGTTGGCTTGATTACCCGCTGGGTGGACAAGGAAACCCGGTGGGTAATCGCAAACCCCCATGGGATGGACGCGGCTACCCACGGGGTGTGCGCGCGGACCCACGGGGTGGGCGGGGCAACCCGGTGGGGGCGGCCGCGCTGAAAGCGGAACGATGCGGGCACCCGCGCCGAGGGCGGGCGCCGAGCGGCATGCTGCGGTGGCGGAGCGTCGGGACTGGTCGAGGGGAACGCCGCGGCTGTGGCGAGGAGCAGGAGATGGCGTCGAAGTAACGAAAGATGCGTGACAAACACGAGAAGCTAGATACACGATGGGGTTTCCGACGGCTGCGGGTGGCGGGTGGTTCCGCCGCTTGGGAGGCCGTTGTTACCCTGAAGACAAAAGGATTCATCATGGCTACACTCAGCCCTGCGGCGGCCTATGCCCGCCTCGATACGTTCGTCAGCGCCTGGAAGAAGCTCCGCCCCTCGAAGGCGTTTGCGGGCCTGACGCCCGATCAGTTCGAAACCCAGAAGATGACGCCGTGCCGCCAGGCGCGGGCGGCGGTCACCGATCTGGAGAACCAGATGAAGTCGGCCCTCAACCGCCGCGACGATCTCGACCAAGCGGCGCTCGAGACGATGGCGTTTGTCGTCAACGCCGTGAAGGGCGATCCCGCCGAGGGCGAGAACGGCGACCTTTACGAGGCGATGGGCTTCGTGCGGAAGAGCGAGCGCAAGAGCGGCCTCTCGCGCCGGAAGGCGGCCAGTCCACCGGCGAAGTGATCGCGGCTCCGATCTTTCTCGGCCATATCGTACTGTATATCGGGGTTTGCGCCCGGGCGGTCCCACATCCGCCCGGGCGTTCTTTTCTTGGGGAGGCGAGGGAGTTGCAGCGCTTCGCAACCGATGCGGTCGCATACAAGGCCATGTCCCCTGGCGGCGGCAAATGTGCTGCCGTCTGATTCGGTGCTTTTCCTCTGGGGCCGGGGGCTCAACGTCATTCCGACATGAAGCTCGTGAAACCCTGGCTTCCTCCGATCGCTGCGGCGCTTGCGGTGGTAGGCTTGGTCGTCTCGATCGGGAAGTGGGAGCAGCGTCACCCCAAGGCGGACGCGTATGGCGTGCTGGACTTGGGGGGCGCGGTGCGCGAGGAGCTGTGCGAAGGGTACCCGTGGGACAGCTCTGGCCCGGACGAGGAACGAATGCTGAACGTGGTCCTGGAGGAGGAGGGCATCTACATCGGGGACGAGTGCATCCCGTACGCGTCGTTTCGTTCGTTCCTGATCAAGAATGCAAAGCGTTGGCGACCGCACCATGCCATCATTCGTGGGCGGGTCGACGGACGATTTGGACACGGCGTCGCTGTTTATGAGACGTTGTGGTCCCTGCGAATCTGGCCGCTTTTCGATGCCGCGTCTGAGGTGGCGAGCAAGCGTTACCCTGCCGTGGAAGTCGAGCAATACGGGGAGTAGCGAAAGCGGAATTAGGAGGAGACCATGCCGCGCGCCGGCTGCGCTCGAGGCGCAAAGGCGCGGAGGACGAGCACGATCCCGGGACCATTGCCGTCCGGCTTCTCTCCGCGCCTCCGCGGCTCCGCGTGAGACGGATCGTTCGCCGGAGATCGACTTGGGTGGTGGTTGTAGTATGGAGGCGTTGACTTCCTTGGGTGCGCGATGGTCCCGATGTTGAGGAATGTGGAAATCACGAAGATAGAAAGGGGGATTCGGGACGGGGCAAAGGGGGCTCGAGTCGCTGCCCTTGTGGCAACTTGCACTTCGCCCTTGTTCGGTCCGATCGCGGCACTACGGTGGCGGCTGTGGGCTCCGTGCCTTCGTGCCTCCGCAACCTCGTTCGTTGCCGGAGAATCACCACCCGGTCGCGGTGAGGGATGCGTTCAGAGCACTGCAATCGCTCACCCCTGGGCAATCGGTCGACTTCCTAAAATGAAACAGATCTTCTCCCTGTTGTTATGTGCGGTGTTTTTGGTCACCGCTCGCGCATTCGCCGAGGACCGACTGATCGTGCAGCAAGGCACCTATTCCGACGCGAAGGTTCCGATCGCATTGGTCGTCGAGGAACTCGGCGCCGACCAGATCCGGTTCACGATCTCGTACGAGTCGGAGCTGAAGGCTGCCGGGCGGAGTCGGCCGATAACCAGAGCGGAGACGCATGGCGCCGCCGGGCCGCTCAAAGTCGAGACGGCGCGATGGGCGTTCTGCATCGAAGCACCGAACCTGGTCTGGTTCTACGACGGAAAGGACGGGCTCTCTCTCTGGACCGTGACTGAGGAACGCGGGCTTTCTCGCGTCGATTCCACCGTGGCGGGGTCGGCGGGCGGACCGCAGATCCTTCGCGACTGGATCCGGAAGTGAGCAATCGGACCGAACCATCAGTGTGCATCCGTCTTGGGTTCTGCCGCACGGCAGAATGGCCCCGCTCCTTCCGGGTTTGGTGGATCGAGCCGATCCACGTCGGTGCCGAGGCCTGCGTCCGTTCCTAATTTTCTGAGTTCCAGATTCGCCCGTGCCTGGGCTTCCGGAGGGGTTGAACCGCTGATCGGCTTCGCCAATGGGCGAAGCTTTGAAGGTGTCCTCCGGCTGATCGCCTCCGGGGTGGGGCAAAAGGCGCCCGCTGATCGCGGGCGGGTTCAGCGGAGCGCTGCCGTTCCCGCATTCCTGATTCCCGCATTTAACCCATGCCGCGCGCCCGCTGCACTCGATGCGCAAAGGCGCGGAGGACGAGCGCGATCCCGGGTCCATCGCCGTCCGGCTTCTCTCCGCGCCTCCGCGGCTCCGCGTGAGACGGATCGTCCGCCGGAGATCGGTGCTTCCGCGGATGAGTCGCGTTCCCGGATCCTCCTGAGGACTTTGTCTTGCGCGGGTTCCTGTAGGCCGGGGCGCTGACCCGGCTCCGCGGCGGGCCACCTCAGCGCGCTGACCTACAGCAGGCTCCATTCGGGCGCTCGCGCCGGCGGGTCGTGATGAGTAGGCTGACGGGAGGCACTCAGCAGTTCCCCCTTGTTCTGATTGGAGCGGGCACTACGGTGCCCTCGTGAATCCCGCCGGCCCGGTCTTTGTGGGAGGTCTATCCAGGTCCTGAGGCTGTGTGGTGTTGATGAGACTGTTCGGAACGATGAAGACCCTTCCGTCCACGCTACATCCCGCCCTTGCGGCGATTGTCGCTGCTGAGCTGGAGGCAGGAAACACCATCGTCCAAGTCGACGAGCGGTGGCCGCGTCCCGGATGTCTGACGGTGCATCTGGGCCGAGCCTTCATCCTTCACCACCAGTGTTCGACAACTGTCGGATATTTTGAGGATCACGATCCTCATGGACCGTTCGCGGAATATTGCCATCTCGCTTCGGGGCAGGCCGTGCTGTGCTCGATGCACTGAGGCTCCCGCATTCAAACCATGCCGCGCGCCCGCTGCGCTCGAGGCGCAAAGGCGCGGAGGATGGCCGGAGCCTGCAGCGCGTCGGCCTTCGCGGTTTTGGTCTGCTCCCTGCGCCTTTGCGGCTCTGCGCGAGGATGGATCGGGTCGGGCTGACCGAGCGGATGGGGCTGGGGCTTCGCGGCAGGCCACCGCGCTGAGGTGGCCTACCGGAAGGGCTGGGTCGACGCCCCGGCATACAGGATTCGGATGCTGTAGAGCGTCCCACTTCCCCCTTGTCCGTCTCGGGCTCGGCTCTACGGTGGCGGCCGTGCACCCCACGGCTTTGGCGGCAACTCCACCCTCCCGGTAACCTCAATCCGGTTGAGGTGAATGACACTGTTAGCGAAGAAGCCGCGACTCCATGAGAACACGCCTAGTACTCCTTTTCGCGGCCCTGACCGTGTTCACAGCCACGACATTCGCACTGTCTCTGCGAGAGGTTTCGCCAGTGCGGGTCGGAAAAGACAATCAGTCGGTGTACGGTGTTTCGGTGGAGATTGCCCGAGTGATCGGTGCTGAGGAGCAGTACTGGGGCATCCCGCCCGGCGACGAGAATGGCTGGACCTACCGTGTGAAGATCACAGTTCCGAAGAATGTGGAGGGTGGGATTCTTCGAAAGGTAGATGTCTGGGTAGACACGGTCGGAGCCAAGAAGGTGCAGCTATCGACATCGATTGCGTTGGAGGATGAAGGGAGTTGCTCCAGCGGATCGCTGTTCATGAATGCAGCGACTATCCAAATCGCTCATGTGTCAGTCGACTATGGCAGCATGGACTTCTTCTACTCGATAGATCTTCGATCATATTTCCCGGAGCCGGCAGAAAAAGACGGCGCTGGCCAGCGGCCGGATGGAGCGCCGGTCGAGTCCCCGCCTTCCAAACCGGGCCCGAGGGCCGGCGTCGGTGACTGACCACCGGGCGGTAGAATGAAACGCTGGGTTCTACTCTCGACCGTGGGGACGGTCTTCCACGTTCTCGTTTCCGTGGTGCTGTTTCTGGGGGTGTTTGGCTTCGGGATGGCGTCGTTCAATAGCGGGAACGGAAAGGCGTCGCGGTATCTCTCTCGCGCACTCACCGCGTGGCATGCGCCCTATGCGTATGTTTGGGCTCCGGTGGCATCGCATCTCCTGCCAGCCGTGCCTCCGGCGGAAGATGTTCAAGAAAAAGGGGGCGTTGGGGGATCGCGCGCCAACGAGGAGCGGCAAAGGAAGATGGTCCGGATCGCGCGCGTGCACACCGCAGTGCGGAATCTCGGCTACGTCTTTTCTTCCATCGTCGGAGGTTGTGTCTTGAGTGGCCTCTACCTCCTCCTCCAGCGGCGGGATGAACCCAGTGGACCGACTTGACGGGTCACGTCGCAACTCGAAGCCAATGCCGTGATTCGCCGCCGTTCCCGCATTCATGATTCCCACACTCAAACCATGCCGCGCGCCCGCTGCGCTCAAGGCGCAAAGGCGCGGAGGACGAGCCCGATCCCTGGGACCATTGCCGTCCGGCTTCTCTCCGCGCCTCCGCGGCTCCGCGTGAGACGGATCGTCCGCCGGAGATCGGCGCTTCCGCGGATGAGTCGCGTTCCCGGATCCTCCTGAGGACTTTGTCTTGCGCGGGTTCCTGTAGGCCAGGGCGGCGACCTGGCTCCGCGGCGGGCCACCTCAACGCGGTGGCCTACAGCAGGCCTCATGTGTGCGCCTGTGCTGGGGAGCCGTGATGATCAGGCCGACGGGAGGCCCTTGGCAGTTCCCCCTTGTTCCGATCGGAGCGGGCACTACGGTGGCGGCCGTGCACCCAATGGCTTTGGCTCCAATCCCACCCTCCCGGAAACCTCAACTCGGTTGAGGTGAATTGCACTGTTCGCCGATAGAATATGCACCTGGTTCTAGCCACGACATATGGAAATCTCTATGCGTTCCTATTCGGGATTCCCGCACTTCTTGTCGCGCTGGTCTTTGGGTTGATCGGCGTGCTTATAAGAGGCCGCTCCTTATCAGTGGCAGCGGGTCTTGGCTGCATCGCGATTTCTATCTGGTTCGTGAGTTCACTCGGAGAAGCCAGAGGTGATGATCGATCGTCGACGGGATGGTTCGCCTTGTTTTCAGTCATCGCCGGCATCGTACTTGTTTCCGTGGATCGCACGCCGCGCCCAGAAACCCCAGCGAAGAATACCGAGGGAAGTCGGGCCAACAAGCCGCCGTTGCCAACTTCGGGAGATCGTCCGCCTTCCAATCACAAGCAGTTGCCCGGAGCGGCAGACCTCTGACGTTGGTAGTTCAAGCGACCATGCATCACTCCACCAATTTTCTCGCAGCTTTGTTCCTTTGCGCGATTGCGACAGCGAGCTATTCAAAGGCTCCTCAGCTCGCCCGGGATGACAGAGTTACTATCGAGTTTGCATCTACATGCCAGCTGGCCCCACCGGACGCCATCATGGTGATGGTGCGATTGAAAGAGGACGACATTTATCAACCAGATTTGTCGCATTCCGAATATGTGGATCACACGGGGCATCGAACCGAAGGATTGAATGTCATCGAGCAGAACTACGACGAATACAGTTTCGACGGCTATTCCACACGCCACTACATTCTTCTGGTGCCAAGGCCACTGATCGAAAATCGGCATTCTATGTCCCCGGGTGTTCACAGCGTAGTCTTTCGCTACTCGCTAAACGGCCATCAATGCGTGGCGACTGGGCGGACGGAGGTCATCAAGAAATAGGCACAATCAAGCAAATGAAGCCGCACTAGCGGTCGCAGCGCAGCGGCTCTACGATGTTCTTTCCACCCTCAGTATCCGGTGTTCGGCGTGGCTGACTCGGAGCTTTCGGCAACGATGGGCCACCTGCTCTCCGACTTCCTCATCCGGCTGGTTCTCTATCCGGCCCTCTATTGGCTCGGCTTCGCCGTCCTGAAGGTTGCGACACTTGGTAACGCCAATGTCTCCTGCTACTCGGAACTCGGGCAAGAGGAGGGCTTGGCCTGGAATCAGTTGCGGGTCCGGTGGCGGGGGCACCGTTTCTGGCTCCCGGAGAGCGCCATCCTCATTGGCGGCCTTGCTGTGCTGGCCGGTGTTTCCGTCTACGGTCTCTGCTGTTTTCTGTGAGGCGGGCCCCTTGCGTGATCCCTGACCGTTGAGCGACCGGCCTTGCCCGGTTGTGACCCGAAGCCGCGGCGGGGGCGGAATTGAAACCGTTTCGCTACGGCGGGCGAAGGCAGGCATGGCGATCCGCGGGGCCGGCCCGTCCCGGCGGGCGGGGGGCCGTTCGACGGAGGCGGGGGCCGTTCGCGATTTGGCTCTGGCCGCGGGTGCGATGTGCCGGCGTGATTCGGCCACGCATGACCTCCTACTCCCGTCTCGCCGCGTTGGGTGCGCTGCTCCCGGCGCTTCTCGTTGCCGCCCCGAAGCCGATCGACAGCGTCCACTACAAGAC
>JAEXPG010000248.1 GCA_023447015.1 Verrucomicrobiota bacterium | reverse complement strand
TATGGAGAGGTCGGAGAGGGTCGAGTGTTCGCGGGCAGGGCTCGGCCGGGTGTCAGGCCGGGGCGGGCGGGCGCGTTCGTCGGAAGCGGGCACGGGAGTGTGGGCGAAGGCGGCGGCAGGCGGGCGCGCGCGGTTCGCGTTTGAGTGGGGGAGGAACGGTGGAGGGCGGAGAACACGGATGCCGTGGTAGCGGCAGGCGTGTCGCGGCAAGGTGGGCGGAAAAATCGGTGCGCCAACCGCAAAGAGCGGTTGCGCGGTGGTGAGTGGGAATTCTTCTATGGCTGGATCGCGATCATGAGCCACTCCACTGCAGGTCCTGTGCCGCTGTCCGACGACTATGTCCGCCGTTTCGGCGCGGTGGGGCGGCTGCTCGGGCGCGCGGCGCTGGAGCGGCTCGCGGCAGCGCACGTGTGCGTGATCGGGCTGGGCGGCGTGGGCTCGTGGACGGTGGAGGCGCTCGCCCGCAGCGGGGTGGGGGCACTAACGATCGTCGATCTCGACGAGGTGTGCGTGACCAACGTGAACCGCCAGCTGCCCGCGCTCACCGACACCGTCGGGCGCCCGAAGGCGGTCGTGCTCGGCGAACGCGTGCTCGGCATCAACCCCGCGTGCCGCGTCGAGCCCGTGGTGGAGTTCTTCACGCAGGAGAACTTCGCGCGCATCCTCGCGCCGCGGTTCGACTTCGTCGTCGATGCGACCGACAGCCTGCAGCACAAGCTCCTCGCGCTCTGGCAGTGCCGCGAGCGCGGCCTGCCGGCGCTCACTGTCGGCGCCAGCGCCGGCAAGCGCGACGGCACGCGCGTGAAGGTGGCCGACCTCGGCGACGCCGAGAACGACGCGCTCCTGCGCTACGTGCGCAAGCGGCTGCGCGAGCGGCACGAGTTCCCCCGTGGCGAAGGATCGCAGTTCGGCGTGCGCTGCGTCTACTCGCCGGAGCGGCCGGTGTATCCGTGGGCCGACGGCAGCGTGTGCGCCACGCAGGAGCCCGGCGCGCCGACCGAGCTCAACTGCGACAACGGTCTGGGCAGCGCGACCTTCGTCACCGGCGCCTTCGGCTTTGCCGCCGCCGGCGAGGTGGTGAGGCTGTTGACGAGCACGTCGGCGCGGAGTTGAGCCTGCACGTTCCGGAAACGGAACTGCTGTATCCCGTCCGTGGAACCAGGACTGCGGGCACCGGCTGGCCGTCGCCGGGCCAAGCCGCTCGGGATCCGCGACTTCGCCGGTTGTGTCGATTGTGGCACGACGATTGCAGGGGTGTGTCGCACGAGCGAGTTCCCTCGCTCCCACCCAATGATCCCTCCCGCTCCTCCCCTCCCGCTGAAGACTCTTGTTCTCGGCCTGTTTTTCCTGCCCGTCGTCGCCCTGGCGCTCACGCCGGAGCAGCGGCAGCAGATCGAAACGCTCGGACACCAGGGCCGATGGGCGGAAGCCCGCCCTCTCGCCCAAGGCTGGGCGGATGCCGCCCCCGCCGATGCCGAGGCGCAATCCTGGCTGGGGCGCTCCCTCCTTGCGCTCGGGGAGACGTCGCGCGCGGTGACGGTTCTGGAAAAGGCCGTCGCGCTCGCGCCGAATAGTGGCGGCACCATGCGCCTGCTCGGCGACGCCTACGGCGCGTCCGCCCAGAAGGCGGGAATCCTGGCGAAGGCCGGGTGGGTCAAACGGTGTCGCGTCGCCTTCGAGAAGGCCGTGGAGCTCGACCCCAAGGATCTCGACGCCCATTGGGGTTTGATGGAGTTCTACCGGCAGGCGCCGGGCTTTCTTGGTGGCGGTCTGGACAAGGCCCGGGCCCAGGCCGAGGTGATCAGGGCCCTTGATGCGGCCCGCGGCCGGGCGGCGCTGGTGGAGATCTACCTCGACGAGAAGAAGTACCCCGAGGCGTTTGCGCTCTACGACGGCCCCGGCCCTGATCAGTTCGGCGACTACCAGCCGCTCTACCAGTTGGGAAAGTACGCCGATACCTCCGGGGAGCTGCTCGATCGCGGTCTGGCCGCCTTGCGGCGCTGTTTGGCGATCTCACCGGCCGGCGACAGCCGCGGGTATGCGCCGGTGTTGTGGCGCATCGGCAACATCCTCGCCCGCACGGGCGACCCGGCTGGTGCTCGTGCCGCCTATGCGGAAGCGGTGAAGCAGAATCCCAAGTTCACGGAAGCTGCCGAGGCCTTGGGCAAGTTGGGTGCGACGGCCTCCGGTGTGAACTGAGCTCGGGCGCGCAACCGGCCGGCTTAGCCGAACAGTCGCGCGAAGCTCTCGGTGATCTGGGCGGTGAGTTCCGCCTCGGGCACGCCGCGCAGTTGCGCGAGGCCGCGGTAGGTGGCGGCGAGATTCGCGGGGTGGTTCACTGGTTTGCCTTCGGGTGAGGGCGGCAGCGGGTGGGTGAGCCAAGGCGCGGGCGGCGGCATGGCGGGAGCGTCGGTCTCGATGAGCAACCGCTCCGCGGGCACCGCGCGGAAGGCGGCGCGCTGGCGGGTCTTTCTCTCGGCGAGGAACGACCCGTTGAACGAGAAGTACGCGCCGAGCTTCGCGAAGCCGGGCACCATCTCGGCGGGGCCGCCGTAGGCATGGAGCAGGAACCCGCGGCGCGGGAGCGGGCGGGAGCGCAGCAGTTCGTCGAGCTGGCCCCAGGCCTGCAGGCAATGGATCGAGGCGGGGCGATCGAGGTCCACGGCGAGCGCGAGCTGCGCGAGGAAACACTCGGTCTGCTCGGCCAGCGGCGCCGGCGGTGGGCTGCCAGCGGGGAAATAGCCCGCGGGCGCGCTCTCCAGAATCCACCGGTCGATGCCGATCTCGCCGACGGCCGCGCGAGGCTCGGCCACGAGCCGGTCGCGCAGGGTTGCCAGCCATGCTGGCGAGCGGCCGGCGACGTCCCAAGGGTGCAGACCGTAGCTCGGGCGGACGAAGGCGAAGCGCTCCGCCAGCGCGGCGACGCGCGGCCAGTCGGCCTCGGCGGTGCCGTTGACGACCATCGCGCCGAGGCCGAGCCGGTCGCACTCGCCGGCGATGGAGTCGAGATGGGGTGCGAGCCAGTCGTCCTGAAGGTGGTTGTGGGCGTCGCAGAGCATGGTGCAGTGGCGAGGGTGGTCGGGAGCATGCGCGAAACGTGTGCGGCGGCAGCGCGAAAACACCGGGCGTGGCCGGTTTGCACGGCGGCACCGAGGGATACCCCTCACCGGAGGATCGGCTTCGGGGCGACGGTAGTCTTTGGTAAACAAACAGTCCGGTGGGCCGATAGTAGGAGCGACCTACGCCTATGAAGCTCCAAACCAGAGCCCGTCTCGGGGTGCTGATCCTCTTTGCGTTTCTGATCGCCCTCATCGCCGGAGTGTCGGGCTACGCGTTCATGCGGGGACTGGCGGCGGCGGAGCATCGCGAGGCGCACGAGATCGCAAAACGCGCCAAACGCATCGTCGACACCGAGAGCGAGGGGCTGATGCGCATCTCGCGCGACTATGCCGAGTGGAACGACACGGTGACCTACGTGCATGAACCCGGCCCGGCCTACGCGGAGGACAATTGGAAGACGGAGTCGATGCGCAATGTGCAGGTCGATGTCATGATGATCTTCAATCCCGCCGGCGAGCTGGCGGGCGGAGCGGCGGTGCCCGCGACGGGCGACGAAGTGGTGCCGCCGTCGAAGGAGTTGACCACGCGGTTTCTGAACGAAGTGCGGCAGGTGGCCGGCCATGAGACGGCCGCGATCCGTTTGTCGGGTTTGTGCCTGATCGGGAACCGCCCGGCGTTCTTTTCCTGCATGCCGGTGCTGCCCACCGGGGGCGGAGGTCGCCCGCATGGCGCCTTGGTCACGGTGCGCTGGATCGACCAACGATTGCACGAGCGGCTCGAGCAGATCCTCGGTTTCAACGTCGAGCTGATGCCGGCGGAATCCTGTGCCGCGGCCAAGGCGGAGGCGGGCCGCGCCGCTTCCGATGTGCTGGTGAAGGTGCTTTCCGACGAGAAGATGGAAGTGAGCGTGCTGTTGCGCGCGGTGGACGACCGGCCGTTGCTCGGCATGCAGATGGAGATCGAGCGGGTCGTCTATCAGGAGGGTGTGCTGGCCCGGCGCCTGATGTTCAACCAGCTCCTGGCGGCCGCGGTGGTCGTGGCGGTCCTCACCAGCTGGCTCCTGCGGGTGCAGGTGATCCGGCGGCTCGAGAACCTCAGCGCGCAATTGAGCGAGATCGGCGGGATGGCGAGCGCCCGCGGCCGGGTGCGAGTCGAAGGCTCCGACGAGATCGCCGCTGTGGCCCGCAGCATCAACACGATGATCGAGAGCCTCGAGCGCGCCGACCTCGAGCGGGAGCATGCCCGCAAGGAGCGGGAGATGCTCCAGGAACAATTGCTGCACGCCCAGAAGATGGAGGCCGTGGGCGAGTTCGCCGGCGGCGTGGCGCACGATTTCAACAACTGCCTCACCTCGATCGCCGGCTGGCTCCAGCTCACGAAGGAGGAGCTGCCCGAGGATCACGCCGCGCAGGAGAACCTCGTGCTGGCGCTCAATTCCGTGGAGCACGCCACTTCGGTCGTGCACCAGCTCCTCACGTACAGCCGGCATGGCACGGCGCCGCTCGCGGAGCTGAAGCTCGGGGAGCTGCTCAGCGAGTCGCTCGTCCTCCTGCGCTCGGGCCTGCCACGCACGATCGAGCTGCGGCTGCACGCGGAGGGCATCGACGACCATGTGATGGCCGACCGCACCCAGCTGCTGCAGGTGCTGATGAATCTCCTCAACAACGCCCGCGATGCCATGGGCACGAAGGGCACGCTCACCATCAGCCTGGGCGAAGTGAAGCTGCCGTCGAACGAGGCCGGGCCGGCGAACCACCTGCCTCCGGGCGACTATGTGCGGTTGTCGGTGCAGGACACCGGTCCCGGCATCCCGCCCGATCACCTCGAGCGCATCTTCAAGCCGTTCTTCACCACCAAACCCGCTGGCAAGGGCACCGGCCTCGGCTTGGCCGTGGTCCAGAGCGTCGTGGCGCGGCACAACGGCACGGTCTGGGTCGAAAGCCGCCCGGGCGCGGGCGCGACTTTCAATGTACTCCTGCCCCACCACGCGCCCAATGATCCGGTCGGCACGGTGGTCACGTCCGTCCCCGAGACCGGCGTCCGCGGGATGCGGATCCTGATGGCGGAGGACGATCCCGCCGTCGCGAAGGTCCTTACCACCGCGTTGAAACGGCGCGGCTGCGAGATCGTCGCGGCGGAGGACGGAGCCGCCGCCTGGGAAGCGCTGGTCCTGGCGGAACGGCCGTTCGACGTCGTGCTGACCGATCTGACGATGCCGCGCCTGAGCGGCATGCAGCTGGCCGAAAAGATCTTCGACTCGGGCCGGAAAGTCCCGGTCGTGCTCATGACCGCCTACGGCTCCACCCTCGACGCCGAGCAGGTGAAACAGGCCGGTTTTGCGGCGGTGTTGTCGAAGCCGTTGGTCCACGACCAGGTCGTCGCGACGCTGGCGCAGGTGGTCGGGCGTCCGGCGGGTGTGCCGTTGCCGCACAAACGGTAGGCGGCGGTTTTCCTCAACCGGCCGTCGCGGCAAACGCCCGGATGGCCTCGCGTGTCTTCACCAGCGCATCGCGGCGCGTGCCGGTGAGGTGCTTCTCAAGGTCCAGAGCGGCGAGAAACGCCGGTTCGTGCGCGTGGATCTCGCCGGGAGTGGCGCCGTCGTAGAGGGCGGCGAGGGTGCCGACCAGCGCGCGCACCGCCGGAGCCTCGGCATCGGTGCGGAAACAGCAGCGACCCTCGGCGGTGCGTTCGGCGACCAGCCAGACCCGGGAGAGACAGCCGGGCACGCGGTGCGCCTCGGCGCGTTCGGCGGGCGTGAGACCGGGGCGGCGGCGGTCCCGGCGGAGCAGTTCCTCGAGCCGCTCCTGCCAGCTCGGCAGGATCGTGAGGTCGTCGACCAAGGCGGCTTCGCGGGCGGCGGGGGTCATCGGGGGAGGCGCTCGAGGCGTTCGTGCAGTTTCGGGAATTCTGGATTGAGCCGAAGCGCCTCTTCCCAGGCGCGGCGGGCCTCGGCGGTGCGGCCGGCGAAGGCGTAGGCGTAGCCGAGCGCGGCGTGGTTGGCCGCATCGGCGGGCGCCAGCGTGGCGGCCTTCTCGTACGGAGGGATCGCCTCGGCGAAGCGCCTTTGGCGAACGAGGATCTCGGCCCACGTGGAGTAGGGTTCCGGGCTCGCGGGGAAATGGCTGATCGCCTGTTCGAGGCAGGTCGTGGCGTCAGCGTAGTCGCCAAGCTGCACATCGGCGCGGGCGAGGCCGATCAGGGCGCGGAGCTGGCGGGGCTCGGTGGCGAGGGACTGGCGGAAGCGTTTCGCGGCGTCGGCGAATTGTTCGCGGGCGAGATGGATCAGGCCGATCTCCGTGGCTGCGGCCGCCAGCGTGGGACGGAGGCGGAGGGCGGTCTCAAACTCGCCGAGTGCGGCGTCCAGCTCCCGGTTCTGCCCGAGCGCGAGGCCGAAGCCGAAATGCAGGTCGGCATTGTCCGGGGCGGCCGCGATCGCCTTGCGGTAGACTTCGCAGGCTTCGGGGATCCGGCCAGCCCCGATGAGAAGCCCGGCGTGGTCGGCGACGCTGTCCGGGTTGTGGTGCGAGAGTGCGACGGCGCGGGCGGCATGGTCCAGGGCCTCGGGGAGTCGGCCGAGCCGGGCGAGGATCTGCGCGAAGCGCTGGTGCAGCGCGGCGTCGCCGGGCTGTCTCGCCAGCGCGTCCTCGTAGAGGCGGACGGCCTCCGGGCCGTTGCCGGTGGAGGCGAGCACATCCGCCAGGGCGAGGAGGATGCCGAGGCGCTCGGGGGCGATGGCGAGAGCGGAGCGGAAGCTGGCGATCGCCTCGGCGGGGCGGTTCTGCGAGAGCTGCACGAGGGCGAGGGCGTAGATGGTCTCGACGTCGCGGGGGTTGCGCGCCAGCAGCGCGCGGTAGTCGGCGGTGGCGTCGTCGAAGCGCCGCTGCCGGGTGCGGAGGCCGGCGCGGGTGCTGAGGGCGACGGAGTTGCCGGGCTCGAGGGCGAGCGCGCGGGCGGTGTGGCGCTCGACTGCGGCATCGTCGCGGCTCTCGAGGAAGAGGGTGAAGCCGAGGAAGGCCTCCGCGCAGGGGTTGTCGGTCGTGCAGGTTAGCGCGTGCTCGTAGAGCGCCGCCGAGCTGCGCCAGACGCCCTGCTGGTCGATGGTCCGCACGGCGCAGCCAAGGAGGAGAAGCGCGGCCAGCGCGCCGCGGGCGAAGAGGCCGAGGGGAAGCGCGCGGAGCGACCAGCCGAGGGCGAGAGTGAGGCCGAGCGCGGGCAGGTAGGTGTAGCGGTCGGCGATGGACTGGAAACCGATCTGCACGACCCCGATCTCGGGAACGAGCATGCCGAGGAACCAGAGCCAGCCGGCCAGCAGCCATGGGCGCGTGCGCCAGAACCGGAGCGCGAGCGCGGTGAGTGCCAACACGAGCAGCAGCGTACCGAGCACGACCGCGACGGGCCACTTGCCGGGGTGCGGGTAGGCGACGACGAGATCGAAGGGCCAGAGGAACTTCCCAACGTAGCGCGCGATGGCGACCGGGGCGTTGGCGAGGCGGTCGAGCAGCGGGAGGTCCAGGACGAAGGCGCCGCCGGCCTCCTGCGTGTGCAGGGCGACGACGGAGAAGAGCGCGGCGAGGGCGACGAAAGGAAGTTTCTCCAGCAGCAACGCAGGCCACGTCGCGGTGGGCGGGGTGTCGCCGGAGGCGGCGTTTGTGGCGGAGGCGGTGAAGGGAAGTGCGGCTCGGCGCAGCGGCCAGAGGTCGAGGAGCAGGAGCACGCCGGGGACGGTGACGAGCATCGGCTTGCTCAGCAGGCCGGCGGTGAAACAGAGGAGGGTTGCCGCGTAGGCGCGGCCGGTCGCGGGCGAGCCGGCGCGGCGGCGTTCGACGTAGCCGGTGTAGCTCCAGAGCGTGAGCAGGAAAAAGAAGCCGCTGAGCACGTCCTTGCGTTCGCTCACCCAGGTGACCGACTCGACGCGCAGGGGATGCCACGCGAAGAGCGCGGCGCAGAAGGCCGCGCCCCAGAATGAGCCGGTGAGTCGGCGGAGGAGCGCCCAGACGAGCACGGTGCTCGCCGCGTGCCAGAGGATGCTGGTGAGATGGTGTCCCCACGCGTGCCGGCCGTAGAGCTGGCCGTCGAGGATGTGGGAGAGGCGCGTGAGCGGATTCCACATCACCGCCTCGCCGGTGAAGGCCCAGCGCAGGCTGTCCCACGTGAGCCCGGCCTGGACCTGGGGGTTGTTGTAGACGTGGCTGCTGTCGTCGTAGTTGACGAAGCCGAATCCCACCGAGCGGCTGAAGAGCAGCGCGGTGCCGAGGAAGAGCAGGAGACCCATCAGCCAGGGGCGGCGGACGGCGGAGAACGACAACGACATCGCGCCCGATCCAAGCCGGCGGCGGGGAAAAAGCAGGCCTTTTCCCGCGAGCCCAAGTGCGCGCTGGCGGCGGGGCGTCCCGTGGCGATGGAGCGTTCGGTCCTGTTCGATTGCTCGCAGTCGTCCGTGGCCTCCGGTCACTTCGACCGCTGGACCAAGAAACACGTCGTCACGCGTCCTGACACCCCTCGCCCGTGGAGCAGTTCCTCGGTTCGGGCCGACTACGGCGCGATCATCGCCAACCACGCCGGGGCGCCCGCGAACCAGCCGCATGGGGGAAAGTCCAGCCGGGCGGGTGCTGCGCCTCGGCGCGTTCGGTGCGCGCGGCGCGGCGGGCCGCGGTCGAGGGTTCGAAATGGGCAAAGGGTTGTCTGGGTGCAGGGGTGGGGCTTAATTGCTCGGTCGGCGAGCCGAAGAACATTAGCCCTCGGTTCATTCCACAATGCGGTCCCCACTCCCTCTTGCCTTGTTTCTTGCGGTCTGGTCCACCGGTCGCCCCCTGGGCCGTCGGGTGGGGAGTTTGCTTGGCCTTGGGGTGTTGCTCGGCCTGGCGCTCTGGCCGGAACGGGTGGTGGCGCTGGATCCGTCCCGCACGCTGGCCCAATACAATGCGCGGACTTGGCGCCGAATGGATCGGCTGCCTTCCGAAGCGATCACGGCCATCGTGCAGTCGGGCGATGGGCACATCTGGCTCGGCACGCGGCGCGGCTTGGTGGATTTCGATGGGGTGGAGTTCCGTTCCCTCGGTCTGCCCGGCCAAAGCGAGGGGTTCTCGCGGGTTGTCTCCAGTCTCTCGTTGCGTCGGGATGGCGGCCTTTGGGTCGGCACCGAGCGGGGCGGCTATGGCCTTTTCGACGGCGCCCGCTTCGGCCGTTTGCCGCATGCCTTTCTCGGCGGAGACTATCCGACCACGCGCTGCATGTTGGAAGCCCCCGACGGTTCGTTGTGGATCAGTACTGCGGGCACGGTCGGCCGGCGCTCGGCGGAGGGAGTCGAGGAGATCGTTTCCAAGGAGCTGGACGTGTTCTGCATGCAGATGGATGCCCGCGGTCGCGTCTGGTTGGGCACGGCGGCGCATGGTGTTTTTTACTGGGAGCAAGGGCGCCTGGTGCCGGTCGAGGGCGCTGCCGCGCAACTATGGGGCAACAACCTGATCCACGCTTTGGCGGTCGCGCCGGATGGCGTCGTGTGGGTTGGTGCCACCAATGGGGTGCATTGCATCGGCCCCGATCTCACGCCGCGGGCTTCGATCGGCTTCGGTGGCCAGACGCGTGCCCTGCTGGTCGACAAGCATGGCGTGTTGTGGATCGGCGGCCTGTTCGACGGGTTGTTGCGCTATCGGGATGGCGCTTTGGAGCGGCTCGGTCGTGGGGATGGGATCGCGAGCGATCATGTCCTCACTCTCGCCGAGTCGGCCGACGGCAGCCTTTGGGTCGGGACGGAGGATGGTCTCACCCAGATCTCGGACGTGAAGTTTCCGATCGTCTCGCGGGCCGAAGGTTTGTCCGGCGATGCCTGCCTGAGCGTGGCGGCCGCTCCCGAAGGTGGAATCTGGGCGGGAACCACCAACGGGTTGACCCGCATCGTCGACGGCCGGTGCACCTCGTTCGGACGTGATCGTGCCGACGGCTTCTCGTCGGAGTGGATCCGGCGGGTGTTTGTCGCGCGCAACGGCGATCTCTACCTCTTGGGCGGGAAGCAGGACCTCAGTCGTTTCCGGGCCGGCCGTGTCGAGTAAACCTGGGCACTCGGGGTCTGGTCGCAATCGATCGCGGAGGACGATGCAGGCGTGCTGCTCTCCGTCGGCGAGAAGTTGGTGCGGGTCGTCAACGACGCCATCGTGCCCTACCGGCTGGCCGACGGAGTCGAGCCGCGGTTTGGCTGGATCAACAAGATGATGGTGGCGCGCGCCGGCTCGCTCTGGGTGGCCGCGAATCCGGGCCTGACTCAGATCCGTGACGGCAAGGCTCACGACTGGATGAGCGGGCGCACCGAGAACGATCAGGCTTTCTACGCGCTGAGCGAGGACGCCGCCGGCGCGATCTGGGCGGTGCGGAACTCCGGTCTGGTGCGCATCAAGGATGGCCGGATCGACACCGTGAGCCACCGGCAGGGGCTTTACTCGGATCATATCTTCACGGTCGTGGCGGACCTGCTGGGCAATTTCTGGATGGACTCCTCCGAGGGGTTTTTCCGCGTGGCCGAGCACGAGCTCAACGCCGTGGCCGATGGCCGGCTGGAGCGGGTGGAGTGCACCGTCTTCGACGGCTCGCATGTCGTGAAGACCTCGGAGAAGTCGAACAGCGAGTATTCGGGCTGCCGATCGACCGACGGGCGGATCTGGCTGCCCAGCGCCAAGGGGGTGATCCAGATCGATCCGTCGCATCTCCCGGTCAACTCGCTCCCGCCCCCGCTCCGGCTGCAGCGCGTCCTTTTCGACGGCCGCGCGTATCCCACCGATCGCGAGCCGCAGGTCGAGCCCGGTGTCCGGAATCTGGAGTTCGACTACGTCGCGATCGACTACCAGTCGCCGGAGCGCATCCGCTATCGGTACCGGCTCGAAGGGTACCAGGCCGACTGGGTCGAGGCGGGCGCGCGCCGGTCGGCGTTCTTCACGAATCTGCCGCCGGGGCGCTATCGCTTCCAGGTGCAGGCGTGCAACGCCGACGGGGTCTGGAACACCGCCGGGGCCGGGCTCAGCTTTGTGCTGCCCACGCCTGTCCACGATCGCTGGTGGTTCCGTGCCGTCCTCGTGGTGGCAGGGGTGGGGTTGCTTGCGATGGCCTGGTTCGTGCGCGAGCGCCGGCGCCGTCGCGAGATTGCGGAGATCCGTCACCGGGAGGAACTCCAGCTGCAGATGATCGAGAGTTCGCCGGTGCCGATGGTGATGCTCGATCAGACCCAGCAGATTCTCTACGTGAACGCCGCGTTCACCCGGGTGTTCGGCTACGCCGCGGCGGAGATCCCGGACCTCGAGACCTGGTGGCGGCTGGCCAAGGCGGAGTCCGCGGGGAAGGACGAATGGGTCCACGGTTGGCGCCGCCGGATCGCCGAAGCGGCGGCGACCCGACGCTCGATCGAGCCGGTGGCAACCGCGGTGGCGCACAAAGACGGCTCGCTGCGCCATACCGTTGTCACCACCTCGGCGGTGGGGGAACGGACGTTGGTCATCTGCTCGGACCTCACCGAACAGAAACGCGCCGAGGAAGCGCAACGGCGCATCGAGGAGCAGCTGCGCCAGACCCAGAAGATGGAGGCCGTGGGCCGGCTTTCCGGCGGCATCGCCCACGATTTCAACAACCTTCTGACCGTGATTCTCGGCAACGTCATGTTGCTCGAGCGCGAAACGCTGCCGCCGAGCATCACCCAACTTATTGGTGAGATTCGAGGGGCGTCGTCGCGCGCCTCCGAACTGACCAAGCAGTTGCTCGCCTTCAGTCGCAAGCAGCCGTTCAACCCCGCCCCCATCGATCTCAATCTGGTGGTTCGGGAAATGGCGGAGGTGCTGCGGAGCTTGGTGGGCGAAGTGATCCGGATCGACTTGGCCCTCTCGCCCGGGGTGGCGCCTGTCCGGGCCGACACGACGATGCTCGAGCAGGTGGTGCTCAATCTCGTCGTCAACGCCCGCGATGCGATGCCGCGTGGCGGCATCATCACCGTGTCCAGCGCGCTCGTGGCGATCCCCGCCGATGCCGTGCCGGCGGTGCATGGGGCGCGCGCGGGGACCTTTGTGCGATTGTCGGTGCGCGACGAGGGATCCGGCATTCCGCCGGCCGTGCTGCCGCGGATCTTCGAGCCGATCTTCACCACCAAAGAGGTGGGCAAGGGGACCGGGCTCGGTTTGGCGACCGTGTTTGGCATTGTGGAACAGCACCGGGGCTGGATCGAAGTCGAGACGGCAGTCGGTCGGGGCAGCACGTTCCATGTGTGCGTCCCGGCCGAGACGGTGCAGTCCCTCGCCCCCGCGCGGCTCGTCGAGTCGCCCGCGCGGCCGGTGGCTGGTGGCGCACGCGTGATCTTGCTCGTGGAGGACAACGACGGGGTACGGGCGTTGGCCCGCCGCGCCTTGAAGGGTGAAGGGTATGAAGTGATCGAGGCGGCATCCGGCCCCGATGCGCTCGAGATCTGGAAGGAGCAACGCGACCGGATCGAGATCCTGTTCACCGATGTGGTGATGCCCGGCGGACTGGATGGCATCGCTCTGGCGCAGACACTCCTGGCCTCGAAGCCTGCGTTGAAGGTGATCTACACCAGCGGCTATAGCGCCGAGGTCGTTGGCGGGGATTTCTCCGGCCGTGAGGGCATCGATTTCCTCGGGAAGCCTTACCGGGTGACGGATCTTCTCCAAATTATCGCGCGGGCCGCGGCGGCTGCGGCCAGGTGAGGCTCGGGGTTGGTCCGGGCAATGGCAGGGGGCGAAAACGGGCCAAACAACACCGTGGGCTTGGCAGGCAGGTTAGTTCGTGATTTAGCGTTCGGTCTTTTCCGCCTCATCCCCCGTTCCCATGCAATTCGGCCACTTCGACGACAAAGCCCGCGAGTACGTCATCACGCGTCCCGACACGCCCCGCCCGTGGGCCAACTACCTCGGCTCGCTGGACTACGGCGCGCTCATCACCAACAACGCCGGCGGCTACTCGTTCTACAAGAGCGCGCTGGGTTCGCGTTTCCTGCGCCTGCGCTCGAACTCCGTGCCGCTCGACCAGCCGGGCCGCTATTTCTACCTCCGCGATCAGGAGAGCGGCGACTACTGGTCCTCGTCGTGGCAACCCGTCGGCAAGCCGCTGTCGAAGTACAAGTCGACCTGCCGCCACGGCACCGCGTACACGACGATCACCTCGCGTTACTCGGCGATCGAGACCGAGAGCACGTACTTCGTGCCGCTCGGCCAGGCCTTCGAATACTGGCGCCTGAAGGTCACCAACAAGGGCAAGCAGTCGCGCAAGCTCGCCGTCTTCACCTACTGCGAGATGGCCAGCCCGTGGCACATGCCCAACGACCTGACCAACCTCCAGTACTCGCAGTTCATCACCAAGGCCACCGTCGAGCAGGACATGCTCGGCATGGCGGTGCACCCGTACCACCAGTTCGATCCGAGCAACCTCATGGGTTGCCATCGCCTCTGGATGGCGCTCGTGGGCGCGCCGCTCGCCGGCTACGAGACCGTGCGCGAGCGTTTCCTCGGCTCCGTCTACCACACCTACGCCAACCCGCAGACCGTCGCCGACGGCAAGTGCTCCAACTTCCTCGCCGAAGGCGAGAACGCCTGCGGTACCCTCCAGGTCGAGATCGAGCTCCAGCCGGGCGAGACGCGTGAGCTCATCGCCATGCTCGGCCTCGGCACGCCCGACTCCCACGGCTACGCCGCCCGTGCCGCGTTCGGCACGAGTGAACGCTGCGAGGCCGAGCTCCAGAAGCTGAAGTCGCACTGGCACGGCCTGCTCGGTGCCGCCGTCGTGAAGACGCCCGACGCCGAGTTCGACTCGATGGCCAACGTCTGGGGCGCCTACAACGCCCTCATCACCTACACCTGGTCGCGCCACGCTTCCCTCGTCTACAACGGCGAGCGCGACGGCCTCGGCTTCCGCGACACCGTGCAGGATTTCCTCGGCGCCATGCCGATGTTGAAAGACCAGATCCGCGAGCGCCTCGAGCTCATGCTCACCGGCCAGGTCTCCAACGGCGGCGCGATGCCCGTCGTCGCCCCGTTCAGCCACACGCCGGGCAAGATGCCCGCGCCGAAGCGCGAGGAGTACCGCTCCGACGACTGCCAGTGGTTCTTCAACGCCATCCCCGACTACGTCGCGGAAACCGGCGACCTCGACTTCTACAAAAAGGTTCTCCCGTACGCCGACCAGGGCGAGGGCACCGTGCTCGGCCACCTGCGCCGCGCCCTCGAGTTCAACCTCGAGCGCTCCGGTAAGAACGGTCTGCCCTGCGGCCTGCACGCCGACTGGAACGACTGCGTGAAGATGGGCTACAACGGCGAATCCGTCATGGTCGCCTTCCAGCTCCGGTACGGACTCTTCACCTACGCGCAGATCGCCGACCGCCTCGCGCTCCCCGCCGAGGCCGCGTGGGCCCGCGCCGAGCAGACGAAGCTCGAGGCCGCCATCCAGGCCGCCGCCTGGGACGGCGAATGGTACCTCTGGGCCATCGGCGACGACGGCCACCGCTACGGCGCGAAGACCGAGGCCGAGGGCAAGATCTACATCAACACCCAGGTCTGGGCCGTCATGTCCGGCGCCGCCTCGCCCGCGCAGGGCCGCAGCGCGATGGACGCCCTCCAGCGCGAGCTTGCCACCCCGTACGGCATCATGCTCAGCGCGCCGCCGTTCACCCACACGCCCCCGACCGTCATGGGCGGCGTGATCTACAACCACGGCATCAAGGAAAACGCCGGCATCTTCTGCCACACGCAGAGCTGGGCGGTGATCGCCGAGGCGCTGCTGGGCGACGGCGACCGCGCGTACGAGTACTACCGCGCGTTCATGCCCTCGGCCTACAACACCCGCGCCGAACTGCGCGAGATCGAACCGTACGTGCATTGCCAGACCACCTACGCCACCTGCAACCGCAACGCCGGCAAGTCGCGCGTCGCGTGGCTCTCCGGCACGGCCTCGTGGTCGCACCATACCGCGCTCCAATGGATCCTCGGCGTGCGTCCCGAGATCGACGGCCTGCGGCTCGATCCGTGCATCCCGAAGAGTTGGCCCGGCTTCATGGTCGAGCGCGTGTTCCGCGGCAAGCGCGTGAAGATCGAGGTGAAGAACCCGGCCGGCGTCTGCAAGGGCGTCGCCTCGCTCGTGAT
>JAEXPG010000210.1 GCA_023447015.1 Verrucomicrobiota bacterium | reverse complement strand
CACCTGGGCGAGGCCGTTGAAGAGGCTGCGGCGGGCGGCGGGGGCGGTCGTCTCGACGCGGAAGATCCCGAGGCGCGAGAGCTGGGGCAGCCGGCGGCGCATGGTGTCGGCAAACGGTGTCACGAGGAGCTGGAGGCGATTCGGGCCGGCGACGAGCTGGGCGGGGACGAGGCTGAGCGCCGGGCCGGCCGCGGCGGTGTCGAGGTCGCGGGCGAGTTCGACACCGTTGAGCCAGACGGTGGTCCGGCTGCCGAGGGATGGGAGAAAGAGCGCGAGCGTGGCCTCGGCGGGGAGGGCGGAGGCGGTGAACTCCGCGGCGAGTTCGTAGATTTCCGCGGATCCCGGGAGTGGGGCCTTCCAGTCGCCCAGCGCGGTGAGCGGCTGCATTTCGCGGGCACTGGCGGCGGGAGCGGCGAGGTCGGCCGGAGCGATGCGGCCGCGCCAGTTCTCGACGGAAGTCAGCGCGAGACCGGAGTGGAACTGGTCGGGCTCGAGGCAGCTCGGGTCGCCGTTGCCGACGCCGAGGATGCGGCCGCCGGTGAGTGTGAAGCGCACGGGATGGTTCGCGGTCGGGACGGGGCGACCAAGGGCGTCGCGGGCCTCGACGGTGAAGACGGTGGCATCGGTGCCGTCGGCGGCGAGGGTGGGGCGGTCGGGGGTGAGGACGAGCTGCACGGGCGCCCCGGTGGTTTCGACGCGCGTGGTCCCGACGAGGCGGCCGGCGCGGAAGCCGCGGGCCTCGAGCGTGCCGGGCTCGTAGGCGACGGACCATTCGACGCGGTCGTACTGCGGCACGGGTTTGCGGCCGAGCGAGCGGCCGTTGAGCAGCAGCTCGACCTCCTCGTGGTTGGTGTAGACGCCGACCGTGATTGGTTGGCCCTCCCGGCCGGCCCAGTTCCAGTGCGGGTAGAGATGAAGCACGGGTTCCTCGGTCCACATCGCGCGCAGGTAATGGAAGCTGTCCTTGGCGAAGCCGCAGGTGTCCATCAGGCCGTACTGTGTGCTGTTGGCGGGAAAGACGTAGGGGGTCGATTCGCCGCGATAGTCGAAGCCGGTCCAGTAGAAGAGGCCGGCGAGGTAGGGCCGTGCGGCATAGTGTTTCCAGCCGAGGATGCAGTTGGCGCCGGAGTCGCCGATGCGGTCGGGCTCGTGGGCGAGGTGGGCGCGGGCGGCGTCGGTGAAATAGATGCCGCGGGTGCACTGGGCGGTCGTCTCCTCCGTGCCGACGCCGGGCTGGCGCGGGAACTGGGCGTGCTGCGCGTCGGTGCTGCCATGGGTGTAGTAGTTGAAGCCCATGACATCGGTGGTGGTGGAGCTGCCGGCGCCCCAGCCGCCGCTGATGGCGACGGTGGTGCGGCGGGTGGGATCGAGGCGCTCGGCGGCGGCGCGCATGCTGGCGGTGATGCGGGCGCCGAGCTCGTTGCCCTCGATGGCCCACTCCTCGTTGCCGACCGACCAGAGGATGACGCTGGGGTGGTTGCGGTCGCGGCGGATCATCGCCTCGAGCTGGCCGAGTTGCTCGGGGCTCGGGCCCATGAGGCGGTGCTCGTCGAGGACGAGGAACCCGAGGCGATCGCACACCTCGAGCAGCTCGGGCGAGGGCGGGTGGTGTGCGGTGCGATAGGCGTTGCCGCCCATCGCCTTCAACCGGCGGATACGGAACTCGACGAGCGCGTCCGGCAGGGCGACGCCGACGCCCGCGTGGTCCTGATGGTTGTTGGTTCCCTTGATGACAACGTGCCGGCCGTTGAGGAAGAAGCCGTGGTCGGGATCGAAGCGCACGGTGCGGACGCCGAACGTCGTCTCGTAACGGTCGGTGACCGCTTCGGCGGAGCGGACGGTGGTGACGAGGCGGTGGAGCGCCGGGGTCTCGAGCGACCAGAGTTCGGGCCGTGAGAGCTCGAGCGCTTGGGCGAAGTCGCCGCTGGTGCCGGCGGCGAGGGATTGGGCGGGGCTGGTCTGGCGGGCGATCTCGCGGCCCTGCGGGTCGAGGACGACCTGGTCGATGGTGAAGGTGGCGGGCTGGGGGGCGTCGTTGGTCACCACCGTGCGGATGGCGACGGCGGCGGTGGCGAAATCGGGCTGCACTTCGGTCGAGACGAAGGTGCCCCATCGTGCGACATGGAGCGGCGCAGTCTTGGTCAACCAGACGTGGCGGTAGATGCCGGCGCCCTCGTAGTACCAGCCTTCCTCGAGCGTCGCATCGGCGCGGACGACGATGACGTTGTCCCCGCCGTAGTTGAGGTAGTCGGTCAGGTCGTAGTGGAACCCGGTGTAGCCGCTGGGCTGGCGTCCGAGGTAGAAGCCGTTGATCCAGACGACGGAGTCGCGGTAGACACCGTCGAACTCGATCGTGATCCGGCGGCCGGAGTCGGTGGCCGGAACGGTGAAGGTCTTGCGGTACCAGCCGATGCTGCGCTCAGGAAACTTCCGGCCGACGGCCTTGTAGCCATGGCTGTGGCTGGCGTCGGCGGCGAACGGCGCCTCGACCGCCCAGTCGTGCGGCAGGTCGAGCCGGCGCCAAGCGCGGTCGTCGAACTTGGGGGCGGCGGGGCCGTCGCCGTAGCCGGCCTTGGTGAGGTAGGAGAAGTAGCCCGTGGCGTGGTCGAAGTCGCGGGCGGTGTCGGTGGCGTGGCCGAGCGCGAAACGCCAGTCGGCGTCGAAGCGGAGTCGTTCGCGCGGGACGGGGGCGGCGGTGGTGCCGGTTGGGGGCGGGGCGGGGAGCTCGGCTGCGGCGGAGCCGGGTGCTGCAATGCCCAAGGCGGCGAGGGCGAACAGAGCGGCGAAGAATCGGAGGGGGCGAAGCGACGCGGGCATGGTCAGGGAGAGAACAAGGAGCGGGATCGAGGGCGAGCGAATAAGCGCTAAATCAGCGCCTGGATTGTCGCGCTTGGCGGAGGCGTTGATGAGGACGGCGTGGCGGAAACCGGAATCTGGTTTTGCGAGCGAGGGAAGTCAGGAAATGTGCGCGCCGCCGGCGTGGTCGCTGGCGGGTTTCTGTCGGCCGCTATTCCCAGCCGATCTGGCGGCCGCGGTTCTGCTCCTCCAGCCAGGCGCGGAGGGGCGCAAAGTATTCGAGCATCGCGCGAGCGGAGAGATCCTCACCGGTGGTTTCGCGCAGGACGGCGCGCCAGTCTTCGGTTGCGCCTTTGGCCATGATCCGGCGAAGGAACGCGCCGGCTTCGGGGCTGGCGCCGAGATCGCACGCCTGGGGCGGTTGGTGGAGGATGTTCCTGGCGATATGGTCCAGGAGTTGGAAGCGGATCACGGTCGCGAGCGCGTAGTTCGTGAAGTAGCAGGGCGACGAACTCACATGGGCCTTGGCGGCGGCGTCGCAGAACTCCTCGCCGCGGGCGGAGGGGGCCTCGATGCCCTGGAAATCGCGCACGTATTGCCACCAGCGCGCGTTCCACTGGTCGGCCGGCAGGTTGCCGGCGTAGAGGTCGGCTTCCCAATGGGTCATCGTGCCGGACGCGAAGGCCATGAACGGCAGCGAGGGATTGAGGGCGTCGCTGAGGAGGAACGCCACCGGGTCGGGGGCGGCATCGGCGGGGAGGACTCCGAGCCGCCGCAGGTACGGCGCCTGGAAACAGACGGTGCCCGCGAGCTCGGCGATCGCTTCGTGGAAGCCGTTGACGGGGCTTTCGCGCAGGAGGGGCGGGATCGCCGGGCGGGCGTAGGCGTGCATGTAGTAGGCGTGTCCGAACTCATGATGCGCGGTGCCGAACCAGTCGGCGTTGGCCTCGGCGTTCATGATCAGGCGGACGTCCTGCTCGAGGTCGACGTGGTAGGTGGCGGCGTTGGGGCTCTTCGTGCGGGTGGCGTCGGGCGGAAGAGGGAAGAGGTCGGAGCGCTCGCGCACGCCGGCGGGAAGCGGCGCGAATCCCATTCCGGTGAAGAAGTTCTCGGCGGCCTGCACGACCCATTCGCGGGGATGACGGGCGAGGGCGGCGTCGATGTCGGCGGCGGCGACGAGTCCGGGCCACTCCTGGCCGTAGCGGTTGGCAAGCCAGTGGGCGGGGATGAGCCGTGGAACGGGCTGGTTGTAGCGCTTCGCCAGCTCGTGCTTCGCCCAGGTGTGGAGCTGGAGATAGAGCGGACGCAGGCCGTGGAGCAGCTCGTTGTTGAGGCGGACCATGGCGGCGGTGTCGAGGCCGTAGGTCGCGTACTGGAGCGAGTAGTAGTCGGGGTAGCCGAGTTCGCGGGCCACGCCGTTGCGCAGGTCGCGCAGGCGGGCGAGGCCGGGCTTGAGGGCGACGCCGAGCTGTTTCGAGCACTCCCAGAGTTCGCGGCGCTCGTCGAGGTCGCGGGAGTTGAGCAGCCGCTCGTCGATCTCGTTGCGGGTGATCGGATGTCCCCGGAAGGTGAACTCGAAGCCGTTCAGCAGGGCATCCTGGCGGGCTTCGGCCTCGATGCGCTCGGTGGCGAGGGCGGGGTTGGACATCGGTGCCTCGGCCGCGGCGAGCAGCAGAATCTTGAGCTGGCGGACTGCGGCGGGGGTGAGTTCGGTGCGGCGGGCGAGGAGGGCGCGGACCTCGGTGATGAGGGCGGGGTTGCCGACGAAGGCGCTGAACGCGTGGGCGGCGGTCTTGGCTGCGGCCTCGTTCACGGGTGTGACGTCGGCGGTGGCGTCCCAGTCGGTGGATTCCCGCAGGGTGATGAGCGCCTGGTAGGAGGCGTTGGCGAGTTCGAGAAAACGGTCGGCCCGCTCCTGGATCGGCGGAGCTTGGTCGGCGCGGAGCGGCAGGAGACCGGAGCCGAGGAGGGCGAGGAAGGCGAGGCGAGGGGACCGACGCATCGCCGCAGCCTAGTGGTGCGGGCTCCGCTGCCAAGGGTGGAGGCGGGGCGGGCCCGGTCGGACGTGGCGATTGTGGAACGAACCGCGACGCGTGGCGGGGCCTGCCGCTTCGGACTGCGGCGTTGGGCGGTGCCACGATTGTTGTGACAGGCGCCTTCGCCTATCCGGTGCTGGATCCGCTGCAGCGCGGCGATGGCGCACCGCGGTCAGTGATGTTCCGGCGCTGTCTTGTGGCTGGATGGCGGCTCGGTGCCCGACTCCGGCTGCGGCGCGAAGGCCGGATCGGCGACGGGAGCGGGCACGACCTTGGTGTCGAGGAGCCTCACTTCGCCGGATTCGAGGTCATAGAGGGCGCCGACGAGACGGACCCTCCCTTCGGCAACCGCGAGGGACAACTCGGGACTGGTGCGGAGCATGTCCCCCATGGCCTGTTCGACGTTGGCGCGGATCGCGGCGGCGACCAGCGGCGCGCCGCTCTTGCCGGGGTTCTCGTTGCGCGCGCGCGCCGCAGCGGGGGCGATGGGAAAGACGAGCTTGGCGAGGTTGGGGCCGACATGGGCCTCCTCGACCACCGCGGTGACGGCGCCGCACTTCGTGTGGCCGAGCACCATGACGAGGCGGGCTCCGAGGTGGCCGGCACCGTATTCTACCGTGGCGACCTCGTCGGTCTGGGCGACGTTGCCCGCTACGCGGATGACGAAGAGACAGCCGATTCCCTGGTCGAAGATGAGTTCGGGCGGCACCCGCGAGTCCGAGCAGGTGAGGATGACGGCGAAGGGTTTCTGGCCGTTGGTGGCGGTCTCGTTGCGGCGCAGCGCATCCTGCTGGAAGTGGATGGACTGCCCGGCGGCGAAGCGTCGGTTGCCGTCGGTCAGGAGCAGCAGCGCGTCGTCGGGTGGGATGCCGGCGGGCGGCTCGTGGGCCGCGGCGGCCGTGACGGTGAGCAGGGCCGCGAGGAGGCCGATGGAGACAATGCGGGCGGAGGCGGACGGCATGGCGTGTTCTTCGGACCGGCCGGGGAATTCTTGACCAACGGATGGTGGCGCCGGCCGCTGCGGGCTTGAGGTCGGGCGGTTGCGCTGTAATGTCCGCGTCACCATGAGCTTTCGAACTCGACTGATCCCGGTCCTGGTGGTGGCGGTTGGCTTGGTCGGACAGGTGCGCGCCGAGCGCGAGCAGACCGCTGGCGACGACGCCCGGCGAATTCGCGAGCGGCTGGCGGCCCAGGGAAACGGGAATCATTTCGATTCCGCGGTGGACGAGGATCGCGAGTGGGCGCGTGAGGAGGCTGATTGGGCGCGCGAAGAGGACAATTGGCGGCAGCGCGAGGCGGATTGGCGGCGCCGCCAGCGGGAGCACGACGAGTGGTCGGTGATGCAGCACCCGGACTGGAATCTCAACCGCGCGCGGGCCGAAGCGGAGTTGGAGTCGCGGAATGTGCGCTGGGCCGAGGATCAACGCGAGTGGGCGCATGCCCGCTCGGAGTGGGATCAGCGGCGGGAACAGTGGCGACGCCGGCAGGAGGACCACCGCCGCAGCATCGAGGAGCGCCAACGGCGAGCCGAGGATCGCCGCCGGCGCGAGGAGGAGCGGCATTGGCGGGAGGAGGAGCGCCGGTGGACCGACGAGGAGCGACGTTCGAACCAGGACGACGTGCAGCGGCATCGCAACGAGGCCGAGGAACAGCGTCGCCGCGTCGAACAGGACCGCCGTCGCATCGAGCAGGATCGCGAGCGGATCCGCGAGGATGCCGATCGTGAGCAGGCCGAGCGCGACCGCGAAAACCGCGAGCGCGATCGGGCCAATCGAGAACGCGACCGCGAGAACCGGAATCTGGACGACCGGAAGAATCCGTACGACAACTGAGCCGCGGCCTTGCCTCTCATCTTCGATGGCCGGCATCCACTGCCGGCCATTCGTGTTTCTGCGGCCCGCGCCCGGCGGGATGGGGGCTGGTTCTCGGGCGGTTGAGCGGCCCCGGTGCCTTGGGCGGTGCGGTGAACCGGCCCGCGGCGGCGGGGGACCGCACGGTCCTTTCCGGTGGGCGCCCAAGGGTGGTCGTAGGAGGGAAAACGGCCATTCCGCTGCTGGACAACCGCGCCGGCGCCTACCATCGTCCCGCGCATGAAGATTTTCCTCGATGGTTCCTTCGTCGACGCGGCCGAAGCCAAGGTCTCCGTCTTCGACCACGGCCTGCTCTACGGCGACGGCGTGTTCGAGGGCATCCGGATCTATTCGAAGAACATCTTCCGCCTCGATGCACACCTCGAGCGCCTCGAGTTCTCCGCCAAGGCCATCGCGTTGAAACTGCCGTGGACGCGCGCGCAGATCGCCGAATGGACCTGCGAGGCGTGCCGCCAGAACGGCCTGACCGACGGCTATATCCGCCTCGTCGTCACCCGCGGCGTCGGCAACCTCGGTCTCTCGCCGAAGCGCTGCCCGAAGCCCTCGATCTTCATCATCGCCGACAAGATTGCGCTCTACCCGCAGGAGCTGTACGCCACCGGGCTCGACGTGATCACCGTGGCCACCCGGCGCATGAACGCCGCCGCGCTGCCGCCGGCCGTGAAGTCGTTGAACTACCTCAACAACATCATGGCCAAGATCGAGGCCGAGAACGTCGGCTACCAGGAGGCCATCCTGCTCAACGACCAGGGGTACGTGGCGGAGTGCACGGGCGACAACGTCTTCGCCTTTTTCCGTGGCGAGTTGCTCACCCCGAAGGCCGCCAGCGGCGCGCTCCGCGGGATCACCCGCGACGCCGTGATCGACATCGCCGCGGAGCTGAAGATGCCCGTGCGCGAGATCGACATGACCCGCTACGATTTCTGGATCGCCGACGAGATGTTCCTGACCGGGACGGCCGCCGAGGTCATCCCGGTCGTGAAGCTCGACGGGCGCGAGATCGGCACCGGCAAGCCCGGCCCGCTCACCGCGAAGTTCATTGAGGCGTTCCGCCGTCGCGTGACCACCGAGGGCACGCGGATTTGAGGTCCATTCTGCGCCGGCCCGAGCCGATCGCCGCAGCCGTCCGAGAAGGGGCGGGTGCGGTGCTTGCACGGAAGTGCGCAAATGGCATGTTCCTTGCGAAGAGCCTGTTGTTGACACCAACCATGTCTCAGGTCCGCTCCGGAGCGGTCGATAAACCCACCACAGCCCACCTTTCCCGATGGCCAACCCGATAAAGTGCAGCCTCTGCGGCAAGCCCGCGACGGTTCACCTTACGCAGATCATCAACAACAAGATCCACAAGGTGGACCTTTGTGAGGACTGCGCGAAGGCCAAGGGCGTGACCGACCCCAGCGGTTTCTCGCTGGCCGATCTCCTCATCAAGGGGGCGCTCAACAACGAGACGATCACCGAGGGCGACACTTCCGCCGGCGGCCTGGTCTGCCCGAATTGCGGTTTCACCCAGCAGGATTTCAAGAAGGTCGGCCGCTTCGGCTGCCCGAAGTGCTACGACGCCTTCCGCCCGATCCTCCTGCCCATGTTGGGCGGCATGCACAAGGGCCTCAGCCACAGCGGCAAGGTGCCGCAGCGGGCCCTCGACCGCCGCTCCATCTACGAACGCCTGACCAAGCTCGAGATGGAACTCGATCTCGCCATCAAATCCGAGCGCTACGAGGACGCCGCCCGTTTCCGCGATGAAATTCGCCAAATCAAACAAACCCCAGGGGCGTAGCTCCGACACCGAGGCGCGCATCGCGGCCTTGCTCGAGTCGGGTGCCGGCGCCGGGGAGTCGATCTTGGGCGCGGGACCGATCGTGCTCATGACCCGCGTGCGCCTGGCGCGCAACCTGAGCCGTTTCCCCTTCACCGGGTGGGCCAAGGAGGCGCAGCGCAGCGACATCCTGGCGGAGTGCACCGCCGCCGTGCGCGGATTGCCGCAGATGAAAAAGGGCACCGCGTTCACGATGGAGGAACTTTCCGACCACGAGAAGATGCTCCTGGTCGAACGCCACCTCATCAGCCGCGAGCTCTCGGCCTCGAAGGCCGGCAGCGGCGTGGTGATCAGCCGCGATTGCAGCTGCTCGATCATGGTCAACGAGGAGGACCATCTGCGCATGCAGGTGATCAAGCCCGGTTTCCAGCTCAAGCGGGTCTGGAAGGCGATGAACGCCGTCGACACCGCGCTGGAGGAGAGCCTCGACTACGCGTTCGACCCCGAACTCGGCTACCTCACCGCCTGCCCGACGAACCTCGGCACCGGCCTGCGCGCGAGCGCCATGATGCACCTGCCCGCCCTCGTCATCACCGGGCAGATGGACAAGATCGTGCGCGCGCTCAACCAGCTCGGGCTGGTCGTCCGCGGCCTCCACGGGGAGGGGACCGACGCCTCCGGCAGCATCTTCCAGATCTCCAACCAGACGACCCTCGGCGAGAGCGAGGAGGCGATCATCGATCGTCTCCACAACGTGCTCACCACGATCTTCCGGCAGGAGATGAACGCCCGCGAGAAGCTGATCGAGGCGGAGCCGGTGAAGCTGTTCGACAAGATCGGCCGCGCCTACGGGCTCCTCCAGAACGCGCATCTCGTCACTTCCGCCGAGGCGCTCAACCTCCTCTCGCTCCTCCGGCTCGGCATCGATCTCGGCGGCTTCCCCGAGGCGCTCCGCGTCGTCACGAACCGCCTGATCATCCTCAGCCAGCCCGCGCACATCCAGCATTCGACCGACGCCGAGGCGGACCCGGCCCAGCGCGACATCCTCCGCGCCGGACTCCTCCGCCAGGCCCTCGCCGATTTCCCGCGTCCGGATTTCAAGCACCACGGCCCGCCGCCCGCGGCCCCGGCCGACTAAACGCATCCCCCGTCTCCGAACCCTTTCCACGCTCATGGAACCGATGAACAACTTCACTCCGCGCGCCCAGCAGGTGCTCTCGCTTGCCCGCAAGGAGGCCGATCGCTTCAACCACAACTATGTCGGCACCGAGCATCTGCTGCTCGGCCTCATCAAGCTCGGCCAGGGCGTGGCGGTGAGCGTGCTCCAGAAGATGGGGCTCGACCTCGAGACCGTCCGGGGCGCCGTCGAGAAGCAGGTCGGTGTCGGCCAGGAGGGCAAGTCCGGCGGCAGCATCCCGTACACACCGCGCGTGAAGAAGGTCCTCGCCCTCGCGGGCAAGGAGGCGAAGGCCCTCAACCATTCCTACGTCGGCACCGAGCACATCCTCCTCGGCCTGTTGCGCGAGGGCGAGGGCGTCGCCGCCCGCGTGCTCAAGTCCCTCGAGATCGACATCGAGCGCACCCGCAACGAGATCCTCAAGGAGCTCGACCCGCAGTTCTCCGCCGAGGGCCCGTCGGCCATCGGCGGCAACGCGCCCAGCGCCGGCGACGAGGCCATGTCCTCGCCGCGTTCCGCCTCGGAAGGACAGGCGGCCCCGGGGGAGAAGAAGGAGCTCAAGACCCCGGCGTTGAAGGCCTTCGGCCGCGATCTCACCGAGCTCGCGCGCAAGGGCGAACTCGACCCGGTCATCGGCCGCAAGAACGAGATCCGCCGCGTCATCCAGATCCTCTGCCGCCGCACCAAGAACAACCCGGTGCTCATCGGCGAGGCGGGCGTCGGCAAGACCGCGATCGTCGAGGGCCTGGCCCAGGAGATCGCCGGCGGTATTGTCCCGGAGATCCTGATGGACAAGAAGGTCATCACCCTCGACCTCGCCCTCATGGTTGCCGGCACCAAGTACCGCGGCCAGTTCGAGGAGCGCATCAAGGCCGTGATGGACGAGATCAAGCGCGCCAAGAACGTCATCATCTTCATCGACGAGCTCCACACCATCGTCGGTGCCGGCGCTGCCGAGGGCGCGATGGACGCCTCCAACATCTTCAAGCCCGCGCTGTCCCGCGGTGAGCTGCAGTGCATCGGCGCCACCACCCTCAACGAGTACCGCAAGTACATCGAGAAGGACAGCGCCCTCGACCGCCGCTTCCAGAACGTGAAGGTCGAGCCGCCCTCAATCGAGGACACCGTCACGATCCTCAAGGGCATCCGCATCAAGTACGAGGACCACCACAAGGCGATCTACACCGACAAGGCCCTCGAGATCGCCGCCAAGCTCTCCGACCGGTACATCACCGGCCGCTTCCTCCCCGACAAGGCGATCGACGTCATGGACGAGGCCGGCGCCCGCGCCCGCATCCAGTCGCTGAACCGCCCGCCGGAGATCGAGGAGCTTTCCAAGGAGATCGAGACCGTCTGCGCGCAGAAGGAGGACGCCATCGCGAAGCAGCACTTCGAGGAGGCCGCCAAGTTCCGCGACAAGGAGAAGCACCTCCGCGCCAAGCAGGAGCAGACGCGCGAGGAGTGGAAGAAGACCCGCGAGGACCATCGCATCACCATCGACGAGGACCTGATCATGCAGGTCGTCGCCGACTGGACCGGCATCCCGCTCTCGCGCATGGAGAAGAAGGAGAGCGAGAAGCTCCTCACCCTCGAGACCGAGCTCCAGAAGATCATCATCGGCCAGAACGACGCCTGCCAGGCCATCGCCCGCGCGCTGCGCCGCTCCCGCGCCGACCTCAAGGATCCGCGCCGCCCGATCGGCTCGTTCATGTTCCTCGGGCCCACCGGTGTCGGCAAGACGGAGACGGCCAAGCAGCTTGCCGCGCAGATGTTCGGCAACCAGGACGCCCTCGTGCAGATCGACATGTCCGAGTACATGGAGAAGTTCGCGATCTCACGCCTCATCGGCTCGCCTCCGGGCTACGTCGGCCACGAGGAGGGCGGCCAGCTCACCGAGCAGGTCCGCCGCCGTCCGTACTCGGTCATCCTCTTCGACGAAATCGAGAAGGCTCACCCCGATGTCGTGCAGCTCCTCCTCCAGATTCTGGAGGACGGCCGCCTCACCGACTCGCTCGGCCGCCAGGTCGATTTCCGCAACACGATCATCATCATGACGACCAACGTCGGCGCGGCGCTCATCCAGCGGCAGACGACAGTCGGCTTCGGCGCGGCCAACGAAAGCATTGGCGACCTCGACAAGATCAAGGAGAAGGTGCTCGAGGAATCGAAGCGCATCTTCAAGCCGGAGTTCCTCAATCGCATCAACGAGCTCATCGTCTTCCGCCCGCTCAAGAAGGACGACCTGCTCAAGATTGTGGATCTCGAGGTCGCGAAGGTCGTCAAGCGCGTAGCCGAGCGGAAGCTCGTCCTCGACGTGCAGACCGACGCCAAGATGTTCCTCATCGAGAACGGCACCGACGAGAAGTACGGCGCGCGCCCGCTACGCCGGGCCGTGGAGCGCCACCTCGAGGATCCGCTCGCGGAGTTCATTCTTCGCGGCGACTTCAAGGAGGGCGAGCCGGTGCTCGTCGTCCGTGGCGAGGGCAAGCTGGAGTTCAAGACCAAGAACCCCGCCTCCGAGACCGGCATCTCGTCCTGAGTTAGTGC
>JAEXPG010000178.1 GCA_023447015.1 Verrucomicrobiota bacterium | reverse complement strand
TGCCCGTGCCGTTGGCCACGCGCAACCGGAGGTGATACCGGGCCGCAACAGGGATGTTGACCGTGTAGCGCACCCATTCGCCGGCGACGGTGTAACCCAACTTCGAGCCCGGGGCATCGGCTCCGTCCGCGATGTCGACCAGATCGACCTCGTTGGCCGTCCCGGTCGAGCGCAGGCTCGAGGTTCCTTGCCGCGAGTCGGTGTCGTGGTACGCCACGCCCTCGCCGCCCTCGTCGTAGTTCTCCGCCTCGATCCGCACCGTGCCGGAGCCGGCGGCCCACGGGGCGCCGTCGTTGCCGTAGGTGCCAGCGGTGCCCACGACTACCGCCACCGTGCCGGTGGCGGTCTGTCCGTCGTTACCATAGGCGGGCACTGTGACCGTCTTGCTCCCGAGCGAGGGGACAACCCACGACAGATTCCATTTCCCGGTCCCGGAGTTGAAGATCCCGTTGCCCAGCGACGTGCCGCCAAGGCTGAACGCCACATGGTCGATCGGATGTCCCGTGCCAGCCACCACCGTCGCCGCGAGCTTGACCGTGCTGCCCGCTGCCGCGACGACGGCCGGGGTTGCCGTCACCGAGGTCACCGTCGGCGCCGTGCTCACGACCGTGCAGTTGATCGTGATAGTGTCGGCGCCTCCGCGCCCGTCCGAAACGCGCACGACGAACGCATCGGCTCCGACATAACCGGTGGCCGGTGTATAGCGCGCCAACCCCGTGGCGGAGACCGTCGCGGTGCCGTGTGCCGCCGCCGTGGCCACGTTCCATGTGAGCGTATCGCCGGAGTCGGCGTCGGTCGCGGCAAGTTGCATGCTGCCGGCGGAGTTGAGCGCGCAGGCCAGGGCCGCCGGCTTGGCGGTGGTGATCGTCGGCGCATGGTTGCCGGTCATGCCGACATTGACCGTGAGCTCAGCCGCGGTCGTGGCGGCGCCATCGGTGGCCGTGAGCCGCAGTACGTAGGTACCACCGGTGTTGAAGGTCGCGGTGGAGTTCACCCAGGTCGGATGGGCGATCGCGGCCGTGGCCGGTCCGCTGATCTGCGTCCACTGCTGCGTGGTGCGAAACTCGGGATAGCCATCGTCGCTCACCGAACCCGGCAAGGTGATGGTGTCGCCGAGATTGATCGTCAGAGATCCACCGGCCGAGACCTGCGGAGCTTGATTCGTCGCGGCGGGCACGACCGTGACGGTCACCATCGCCTCGGTGCTGTCGAGCGCCCCATCGCTGGCCTTCACGCCCAGCAGCACAGTGCCGGCGGAGTTGAAGGTCACGGTGGGCGTGCGAGAATGGATATCGGAGAAAGTTGGGCTCGGGCCGTACATGGTCCACCACGTTACAGTCGGCGTGCCGCCCGGCCGGCCGTCGTCCGCCACCGCCACCTGCAGTTTCACCGGATAGCCGACCATCACCTGACGGTCGGAAGCCGCCACCTGCGGGGGCGTGTTGCCGGCGCCGTCGCCCACGATGATCCGTCGCCAGGCATACCCGCCGTACTGGCCGTCATGCCCGACCGCACGGACTTCATACATCCCTGCTTCCGGAAACGTTACGGAGGTCTGAGTCCCGGTGGTGGCGGAAAACGCCGCGAGGGCCGGTCCGTTGAGCTGCTGCCATTCGACGGTGTAACCACCGCCGGGCATGCCATCGCCTTCGACGGTGCAGACCAGCGGCAGCGGCTGGTTGGTGAAAGCCGAGAGCGTTTCCCCGGTCCACCAGTTACCGCCCATGCCGACGCTCGGAGGCGCGTGGACGCGGACTCCCGGCTGCATCTGGAACTCGCGGACATAGTCCACGTACATCTTCAAGTCGGTGATCGGCGAGTCCGCCGCGCCATCGAAGGCCAGATTGAGGCGCAGGGCTTGGCGGATGGTGGCCAGTTCGCTGCGCACGGCCGGCGTGAGGTCGGTGTACGCATAAGCCACGTCGTCGAAGAAATACCGGATCCCCTGGGCATCCCATTCCATCGCGTAGATGTGCCAGTCGGCGCTGGGATCGGGGCACGGATAGTAGTTCATCTCCCAAACGTGCCGATCCCAAGGATTGGGTCCCGGCAGCGTTTCGTCGTCCCAGTGGGCGGTTCCCGCGATGACAAACGGCATCGCCAGTTCCGGGTGGGCCTGGCTGCCCCAAAATTCCATGACATCGATCTCGCCGCCCGCCGGCCAATCCATGCCATTGCCGGTCGACCACAAGGCCGGCCACGAGCCCGAACCAAGCGGCAACTTGGCGCGGAATTCGATGCGGCCGAAGAGGAAGTCCTTCTTCTCCGGGTTGCTGTAGATGAACCCGGAGGTGTACCCGCCGTGCCCCTCGTAGCTGCCCTGCCAGTCGGAGGCGCCGGGCGGGATGGCGTTGTCCTTGCGCAACTCGAGGACGAGGGCACCACCTTCGACTCGGACATTCTCCGGCCGGTTGGTGTAGTATTGCTGCTCCTGCGGATTATTCCGACTGGCGAGCTGGTACGACCACACGTTGGGATCGGGCGCGCCATCGACATTGAACTCCTCCGACCAGACTGGGTTACCCCAGTGCGGGATGAGTTTTCCGGAGCCCACCGGCTCGGCGGCCTGGGCCAGCGCGGTCACGCCGAAAATGGCAGGCGCCAGCCGCGCGATGCCGCGGAGACAGCCACAGGCACGGCCGGATTGGCGTGAACGAACATTGATCTTCATTGCGTGATGGGGGGCGGCCAGATCACGACGCGGCGTGCGCAGGCGATCCGACAATTGTGGAGCTCAACGGGTGATTACGGACCGGTCACATGCACACGCAGGAATTGCCGCGGCTTCGCGGCGAGCGCCGCCGTGCTGCGAAAGGTCACCGTCTCAGACAGCCCGGAGGCATCCGGCACAGCGGAGCCGACTTGGACAAGCGCAGCAGGCGCACTGCTCCACGTGACAAGATCGTCTGAGATCTCGGCAACCACAGCCACACCCGTCGCACGCCCGAACGTGAGCGCCAGGTATCGGTTGCCGTTTTCGGTCACCAACGTCGATGCGAGCGCTGGCTCGGCCAGGTCCGGCCGGCGAGCCAAGCCGTACTCGAGCAGATTGTTCAGCCCGTCCCCGTCGGGATCGGCCGTCGGCGCCGTCTGCGCGACGGTACCGGCCGGATAGAATCCCGCGATCCACTCCGCAAACGACGGCGGCGTCACCTGTACCACAGCCGGGGAGCTGGTGACGCTGCCGACGATGGAGGCCGTGTGGTGGCTGCGGTTCTGCACCACGACGTGATAGCTGCCGGCATCGGCCGCCGTCGCGGCCTCCACGGTGTAGGTGGACGATTTCGCGTTCGGGATGGCGTCGTTGCCTTTGTACCATTGATACAGGAGCTCGTCGTCACCGGAAGCGGCGACCGAGAGGGTGAAGGATGATCCCGAACGGAAGAAGGTCCGTGCCGCGGGCTGGGTCGTGATGACCGGCGGATAGACGAGGGAGACCGTCGAGGCCGTGCTGGTGAGAGAGCGGCTATTGTTGTACACCCGCACGGTGTAAGCGCCGGCATCAGCCTCGGTGACGTTCTCCTTGTGGAGCTCGGCACCGGTCGCGCCGGGGATGGCCACGCCATCGTGGTACCACTGGTACTTGAGGTCCGTGCCCACCGTCACCACGAACAGGTTGAGCGAGCCATGGTTGAGCGCGTAGAAGAGGCGTTGCGGCGGCGTCACGATCACCGGACCGGCGGCGCCGGGGCCCGTGGTGCTGGGATAGGATCCTTTCGCCGGCGGAGTCCAGCGATAGACCATCACCTTGCCGTTGCCATCGTCCTCCACGCAGATGACGCGCGTCCCGTCGGCCTGCGCGGACACCTGGACGCCGACATTGAGATCGGAGCCGGCGCAGGAGAAGTTGGTGTCGGCATTCGGGACGATCCACCCGACCTTGTGGCCATCCTGCAGGCTGTAGACCGTGACCTCGCCGCGTACGCCGGCATCAGGCCCGATATCGAGGCAGACGACGTAGAGGTAATCCTGGTCGGCGGCGAAAGTCATCGGCAGCACCATCGACGCAGTTCCTTGGTCGAGGTGCACCTCCCAGGCCCCCGCGGCGTCGTACCCGACATCGAACACGCAGCGCCGCGTCGGCGTAGGCGAGTGCCGATAGCCGTCGATCACGTAGATGCGGCGCGTGTAGTACGGATCGAAACCGACGCCGAGGATCAGCGTGTCGGTCTCCGGTAGGTAGCGCAGTCGCGCGGCGCTCCGGGAGATCTCGCGATCCACCGGCAACAGCACACCTTCGCCAGCGCCGAGCCGCTCGACCTTGGAGCTGTCGTACTGGGGCACGCCATGGGCATCGAGACCCAGGCACGGCAGGACCCAGCTGCCGCCGGTCTTCCACTGGGTGGAGTAGGCGTCCTGACCGCCCGCCATCCAGATGTTGCCGTCGGCGTCGACGTCGTAGCCCTCCGAGAACTGGTTGGCGACCGTCAAGCCGGAGAACTCGTCGGCCTCGGGCGCGCCGTTGCCGTTCTTGTCGATCCACATGACGTTGCCGGGGATGTTGTCGGGGCGGACGCTGCGGCCCCAGTCCGCGCCCTGGCCACTGTCGAAGAGGTAGATGAGCCCGGCGGGAATCGCGATTTCCGAGTTCTCCTCGAAGCGGAAGATGGCGAGGTAGCTGGTGTTCATGCTGAGGCAGTACATGAACTTCTTGCCGTTGATCCGGCGGATGAAGGCGCTCTCCAGCGGCATCGACAGACGGGGATCCTGCGGAAAACGGAACGGATCCACGGTGACACCGGAGATCTTCCAGCCCTGGTCCGTCGGCTTCGTGTAGTCCATGGTGTAGTGGAGCGCCGCATGGTAGAGCTCAGTGCCGTTGCCGGCCGGGTCGAAGTCGGCCACGTGGACAAAGGAGCCGATCGCCTGCGAGGTCATCGCGGCAGTCGAGAGGCGCTTGGCCAGGGTCGAGCTGTCCGTGCTGTCAAACCAACGGATGTCGGTCCCGCCCTGGACTTGGCCGGGGATGCCGCTGCAGCCGACGATGATCTGGCCGTTGTCGGGGAAGCAGACGCCGCGCAGCCCCCAGAAACGTTTCTCGCCCCACACACCACGCCGGGGCCCGGCGA
This sequence comes from Verrucomicrobiota bacterium, assembly GCA_023447015.1. Taxonomy (GTDB): domain Bacteria; phylum Verrucomicrobiota; class Verrucomicrobiia; order Opitutales; family Opitutaceae; genus CAJCBL01. Next base: position 10,213 of record JAEXPG010000178.1, on the reverse strand, counting down.
AAACTCCGCCAGTCTCACCGAAGGTCGTCTTAAGGACAGGCGCACCGGTGGTGGGCACCTCGAAGATCTTGAAGTTCTGGTCCGGGCCGTTGTCGGCCACCCAGAGGTTCCCGGCAGCGTCAAAGGCGACATTGGTTGGGTACGCGACGGACTTGATCGTGCGACCGTCGCTGAGCGCCACGAAGGGCAGGTTGTCCTGGAAATCGGTGAGCGGGCAGCCCTGGTCCTCGAGCCCCTGCTGCACGATGTCGCGGCGCTGCTGCGGCGTGGTGTTCGGGTCCCACTGATTGTGGTCGGTGTCGAGGACGTGCGGATGGGCGACCGTGGCCGTGAGTCCGTCGGTGGCGCGCGTCGAGGTGTCGAAGACCATGTTCCTGTTGAAGAACTCGCCCTTGGAGATGCGCTGTCCCTGGAAATAGGCGCCATCACCCCAGTTGGTCTCGTCCCAATAGCTCTTGGTGATCACCAGCGGGGCGTATCTACTGAACTGCCAATCCAACTGCGAAGCGTTGAGCACGCCGAGATCGACCACGAAGTTGCTGATGTCGTTCGCATTCTCGTCGTGGCCGCCCTTGCCGCCCGTATTGCCCGCCCAGAAGTTGGCGTAGCTGAGCAACGCCGGCGGCGGAGGCGTGTCGGCGTATGCCGCCCCCGCCAGAAGGCCGAGGAGGAGGAGACTGCCGCGGATGAGCGCCGGACGCGCTGGCAGTTTCGTTACGGACGGACGTGGGGCTGGATGGCACATATTAGGTTATCCGATAAATCAGAAATGCGGACCGCAACCCCTCCGCGGCGTGGAGCGGCATCTTTACGTTTTCGAAAAACGTTTGACGCCCTGTGTCCGCCCTTGGATCGCCACACAATGAAACCAATTCATCCAAACACGCGCGATCGCGCCCGCTCCAGCGACAAGCCAGCCGTTCACGGGCTCGTCATGCGCACACGCAGGAATTGGCGGGGTTTCGCCGCGAGCGTCGCCGTGCTGCGGAAGGTCACCGTCTCGTAGAGACCGGTGGCGTCGGGCGTGGCAGCGCCGACTTGGACGATGCTCGCCGCGTCGCTGGTCCAGGTCGCGAGGTCGTCGGAGATCTCGGCGACAACGTTCGCGCCCTTCGCGCGTTTGAAGGTGAGCGCAGCATGCTGGCTGCCGGTACCGGCGTCGGTCCAGACCGTCGGCGCCAATCCCGGCGTGGCGGCGTTCGGCGCGCGGCCAAGCGCGTACTCGAGGAGGTTGGTCAGGCCGTCGCCATCGGGGTCGGTCGTCGGCGCGATCGTCGAGGCCGCGCCACCCGGGAAGTATCCAGCGATCCAACTCGCGAACGGCACCACCCCCACCGGCGTGAGTTCGAGCCAGTTGAGCTCAAAGTTGCCGGCATAGCAGTCGACCTCCAGCAGGCCGGTGCCCGCCGAGAGGACAACCTCCGGCACCTCGAGGTTCACGAAGGTGTCCGCGGCTCCGGTCGAGGGCACCGTCAACGGCCCCGCCACCAGCCGCCCCTTCCAGCGCAACGCGACGGCGTTGCTGGCCGCGGAAGCGGTGCTGTTGGCAACCCGCAGACGCAGCTTGTACCGCCCCGTCGCCGGCACGGTGAGCGTGTAGCGCAGCCACTCGCCAGCCAACGTGGAGCCGACCTTCAGACCCGGTGCGTCGGCGCCGGCGGCGATCGCCATGAGATCGACTTCGTTCGCGGTGCCGCCACTGCGGACCGTGGAGGTGCCCTTGCGCAGATCGCGATCGTGGTAGGCGATCCCCTCCCCGCCCTCGTCGTAGTTCTCCGCCTCGAGGCGCAGGCCTGCCGCCGGGATCGTCCACGGTTGGCCGTTATTCCCGTAGGTGCCGGTGGTGCCACCGGTGAGGCTGGTAACCGTGATGGACGCACTGGCCGTAATACCGACGGAATCCCGCGCCGTGACGGTGATCACGTTGTCGCCCGGCTCGAGGTTGATGTCGGTGACCGACCAGGGGGCGGTCCCCAACGCGCCGCCCTGGCCGCCGCGGTTGTTGGACCAGGTGACCATGCTGACGGTCTTGCCCGCCGCGGGCGTGGTGGTGCCCACGAGGGAGAGCAGCGTCGAGCCGGCAAGACGCGCCGTGCCCGTCGCGGAAGGTTGCTGGATCGCGATCGTCGGCGCCGTGAGATCGGCGCCGAGCGGGACGTTCCAGAACGAGTCGTTCACCGTGGTGACACCGTTGCCGACCGGGTAGTCCACGTGCGGGGTCGCAAGCGACGGCCCGGTCGCGATGACCATGAACTGCGTGGAAGTCGCCGCGACCGGTGCCGCCGCCACAGACCAGGAGGTGGTTCCGGTCGCCAACGGCAGAGCGCTGGTGTCGATCCCGACGTAACCGGTCGTGGGCGCGAAGGTCCAGTTGACCTTCGTCACACCGCCGGAGAGCGCAGCGACCCCGACGACATCGCGGGTCGGCTCAGCGCTGGCTGCCACGAAGCGGTTGGCCGGGCTGGTGATCTGCACGAAGGGATCGACGAGCGCCGGGCGGTTGCGGCGCTGGGCGAGCAGCCAGGGCAGCAGCCGGGGATTGGCATAGGCGGCGAGCCAGATCGCATGGCTGCCGTCGGCATAACGCGTGTAGATGACTCGACCGCCGGCAAGACGCGCGTTGCTCACGGCGTTGTCGCTGCCACTGACCCCGACGGTCTCGTCTTTGGCGGCGTGGAAATCCCAGATCGGGATATGGGCGATCTTCTGAAAATTCCCTCCGGCGGCTCCCGACATCGGCACGGCTGCGGCAAACACGTACGGATGGCGGTTGATGATGCTCCAGGAGCCGTAGCCGCCCATGGAGATGCCGGTCACGTAGACCCGATCCGGATCGATGGAATAGGTGGCGGAGAGAGTGCGGATCATCCGCACGATCTGGTCCTGGGTGGTGCCGTCCCAGTTGGTGTGCGCCTGGGGTGCGACCAAGAAACAGGGATACTGGGGATTCCCGAGCATCTGGTAGGCGCCCCAGCAGCCCCAGCCGAGCTGGAGTTGGTTGTCGTCCCCGATCTCGGCCGATCCGTGGAGGTAGACGATCAAGGGGTAGCTCTGCCTCGGGTCGTAGCTCGGCGGCACGTAGTAGCGGTACGGGAGGTCGTAGGGCTCCGTCGCCAAGCGCGGCAGCCAACCGCGGAGCAGCTCCTCGTCGGTGACGGCCCGGGCGACGATCCCGAGCATAAGCGCGAGAAACACGAGGATGCCGCTGCGAAACAGGCGGTGTGGATTTGCCGGTGGGAGGTTCATCAGGAGGCGAAGGAGAAGGTTGGCGACGGCCGTCACGGAGCGGCGACGCGCACGCGCAGGAATTGACGGGACTTCGCAGCGGTGGTGGCCGTGCTGCGATAGGTCACGGTTTCGTACAGACCGGTCGAGTCCGACACCACAGGGCCGAGCAGCACCACGTTCGCTGCAGCGCTCGACCAGGTGATGAGGTCGTCGGAGATCTCCGCGACGACACCTGAGCCCTTTGCGCGCTTGAACGACAACGTGAGGTACTGATTGCCGGCATCGGAGAAGAGCGCCGGAGCCAGCGGCAGCTCGGCGACACTCGGGTCACGGCCCAGGCCGTACTCGAGAAGGTTGGCCACACCATCGCCGTCCGGATCAGCCGCGGGATCGGACAACGCGGCCGAGCCACTCACGAAATAGTGCGTGATCCACGCCGCGTACGGCGCCGCTCCCGCCGGAACAAGCTCGAGCCAGTTGAGATCGAAACCCGCTGCGCCGAAGGCGAGCTCCAGCTGATCCGTGCCCGCAGCGAGCGTGACGCCACTCACGCCCAGGGTGAGAAACTCCTGCACGTCGCCGGTGGACGGCACCGCGATCGGGCCGGCCACAACCGCCCCCTTCCACCGCACGACGATTCCATTGGCGACTGCGGCGCTGGCGGCGCTGGACACCCGCAGTCGCAAATCGTACCGGCCGGTCGCGGGAACGGTCAGCGTGTAGCGCAGCCACTCGCCGGCGGCGATGGCAGAGACCTTCACGCCGGGCATGTCGGCTCCGGACGCGATCGCCGCGAGGTCGACGTCGTTGGCCGCGCCGGTCGCGCGCAACGTCGACGAGCCCTGCCGCGCATCGGTGTCGTGAAAGGCCACGCCCTCGCCTCCCTCGTCGTAGTTCTCCGCCTGGAGGCGCAAACCGGTGGCCGGAATCGTCCAGGGCTGACCACCGTTGCCGTAGGTACCACCGGCGCCGGGATTGCCGGCGCGGGTGACCGTGATGGCCGCGGAGGCGGTGATCCCGGCGGAGTCGCGAACGGTGACCGTGATGACATTGGCCCCCGGAACGAGACCGATGTTGTCGATATTCCACGAGGTCGTGCCGACACCGATGCCCCGGCCGCCCCGGCTGTTCGTCCAGGTGACGCCTTTGAGCGTTTTGCCGTTGGCTGCGGTCGCCGTGCCCGTGAGCGAGACGAGCGGAGTCGCCACGCCGGCCGAGCCGGAGGTCGACGGCGTCTTGATCGCGAGCGAGGGCGCCGCGAGGTTCGCGCCGAGCGGAACGTTCCAGAACGTGTCGTTCACCGTGGTGACGCCGCCAGCGCCCGGGTTGTCGTTGCCCCACGAAGAACCGGTGGCGACCGCCAGGAAGAGCGTGGAGTCGGCGGCGACGGTGGCACCGGTGACGGCCCAGGAACTGGTGCCGTTCGCGAGAGCATAACCGCTCGTGTCGACACCGGCCTTGCCGGTCGCGGGCGAGAAGGTCCAGTTCACCTTGGTGACGCCACCCGGCATCGCGGCAGTGCCGGCGACATTGCGGCTCGTGGCGATCGCGGGCGGGACGAGATGCCCCGCCGGATCGGTGATCGTGGCGAGGATCGGGCCGGCCATCGGCTGGTTGCGGCGCTGCGCCATCATCCAGGGCATGAGATGCGGGTTCGAGTACGCGGTGAGCGCAATCATGTGGTCGCCCGTGGCATACCGTGTGTAGATCACCTGGCCGCCCGCCTGGCGGGTGCCACTCACGGCATTGTCGCTGCCGGAGACGCCCACCGCACTATCGTTGGCCGCGTGGAAACACCAGATTGGCGTACTGGCGATTCGCTCGAAGGAACTCGCTCCCCCGCCGGAAACGGGCACGGCCGCGGCGAAGACAGAGGGATAGAGCCGCAGCGCGGTCCAGGTGCCGAAACCGCCCATCGACGGCCCGGTGACGTAGAGGCGATTGAGGTCGATGTTGTAGCGGCTCGCGAGCTCACGGATGGCGCGCAGGGTCTGCAGGAGCGTGTTGCTGTTCCAGTTGTCGGTCGGGTTGGCCTGCGGGACGATCAGGAAACAGGGGAAGGTATTCCGGTTGTCCTGGATGAGATTGAAGAAGCCGATGCCGTTGGTCGTGAGCTGCGCCTCATTGTCCGTGCCCACCTCGTAGGAGCCGTGGAGAAACAGCACCACTGGATACGCGGTCGCCGGATCGTAATTGGCCGGCAGCAGGTAGCGGTACGGCAGATCGTACGGCTCCGCGCCGGTCTTCGGCTGCCGGCCGTAGAGGAAGTCGGAGGGCTGGAGCGCCTGCACCGGGATGCCAACCAGCACCAGAAACGAGACGAAGCCGGCAACGAGGAGACGGGGCAGCCAAGAAGGTTTGCTGCGCGGAAACAGGAGCTGGAGTTTCGGCATGGGTTGAAAGGAGGAGATCACGGCGCCGTGGCGCGCACGCGCAGAAACTGTCGGGACTTCGCGGCGGTGGTCGCCGTGCTGCGATAGGTCACGGATTCGTAGAGACCGCTGGCGTCGGGCACCCCGGCTCCGACCTGAACAAGAACCGCCGGCGCGCTGCTCCAGGTGACGAGGTCGTCAGAGACCTCCGCGACCACCGAAACGCCCTTTGCGCGCGCGAACGCGAGCGCGAGGTGCCGGCTGCCGGTGCTGCTGTTCGTCCAGAGCATCGGTGCGAGCGGCGGCTCGGCGACGTTCGGGGCACGACCGAGGCCATACTCGAGGAGGTTGTTGAGCCCGTCGCCGTCGGGGTCGGCCGTCGGCGAGGTCTGGGCGGCGGTGCCCGCCGGGAAATAGCCGGCGATCCAGTCCGCAAACGCGGGCACGCCCACCAGCGAGAGCTCAAGCCAGTTGAGGTCGAAGTCGCCGGTATCGCAGCTGACCTCGAGCAGCGCGGTGCCGGCGGTGAGAACGACATCGGCCGCGTCGACGCTCGTGAACACATCCCAGCCGCCGGTCGCCGGAACGGTGAGCGGACCGGCGACAAGCGAGCCCTTCCAGCGGAGCGAGAGCGCATCGGCCGCCGTGGCGCCGGTGCCGTTGGCGACCCGCACCCGGAGGCGGTACCGCGCCGTCGCCGGCACGGTCAGCGTGTAGCGCAGCCATTCGCCCGCGGCGGTGTAGCCGACTTTCAATCCCGGCGAGTCGGCTCCGGAGTCGACCGAGACCAGATCGACCTCGTGGGCGCTCCCGCCCGACCGCACGGTCGAGGCGCCCTGCCGGCTGTCGACATCGTGGAAACCCACCCCTTCGCCGCCTTCGTCGTAATCCTCGGCCTCGATCCGAGCCCCGGCAGCGCCGGCGATCGGCACCGCGCGCACCGCCACCTCCACCCGCACCGTGGCGCTGCCGCCGTGGCCGTCGGCCAGCGCGACATCGAAAGCGTCATCGCCGGCGTATCCCGACGAGGGCCGGTACTGCGCCACACCGTCCGGACCGATGCTCGCCGTGCCGTGGGCCGGGTTCTGACCGACGCTCCAATCCAACGGATCGCCATCGGGATCGGTGCCGACGAGGGCCGTCGTCAATTCGCGATCGGCGAAGCAGCGCAGCTGGCGCACCGCCGGTCCGGCGATCACCGGGGCGTGGTTCGGACCGGTTCCGGCAGGCACCACCAGCACCGAGGTTTTCAGGATCTGAGCCAGACCGCCCACCGTGCGGATGGCGACCGTGTAGAGCCCTGGCGCAGCATAGGAGTGCGCCACGGTCGGTTGGTAGCCATAGACCGTCTCCACAGGCGAGCCGTCGCCGAAGTCGATCGTGCGCTCGTAGCTTCCTTCGCCGAACGGGTAATGGCCGATCGTCACCGCCGAGCCGGGGGTGATCCCGCGCACCGGATACTGATAGATGAAGCCCGTGATGGGCATCTGCCCGGCCACGCCCCGCGCGAACACCCGCACCGCGGTGAAGCCGCGTTCCTCGCGTCCGTCGTCGAAGAAGACCCGCAGTTCCTCGGCGTAGAAGCCGGGCACGGCGGCGGTCAGCACCGCCGTGGGCCCTTCGACCACGGCGCCGTCGTGCAGGACCCAACGGTAGCCGGTGATCGTGCGGCCCGGGCGCGCGAGGGAGCGTCGACCGTCGAGCGTGAGCGTGTCGCCGGCGAACATGAACTGGTAGCCGCCGGCCACGGGGATGCCGGCATCGGGATAGTCCCGCAGATAGGCGTCGGCCGCGAAGGGATAGGTGCCGGGTTCGTCGCCGTCCCAGCGGAAATCGTAGTGGACGTGCGGATCGGAATTGCCGTTGCCGTACTGGCCCGTGAGACCGAGCAACTGGCCGGCGGCGAGGGACTGCCCCGCGGCCACGACCACGTTCGGAGGGTTCATGTGGAAAATCCGCATGAGCGTCCCGTCGGCCGCTCCGAACTGCACCGACCATTCCGATTCGGTCACCGTGCCCGCCATGGGCGCAAGCACGGGCAGATGATCCGGCACCGCGCCGAAGTCCTCGCCCTTGTGGAAGTAGGTCGTGCTCACGTCCTGCGGCACGATGCCCAGCCAAGTGTTGTTGTAGGTCGTCGCATACCAACGGTACTCGGCCACCGGAAACCGCAGCGTCGCCGGCCCCCAGGATTCGCCCGCGGCGGTGAAGCGCAGGCGGATGCGCTTCGGGATGGCCACCGCGTAGATCCCCACGGCCAGCCACTCCTGCGTGCCGTCGAGGTAGAGCCGCAGTCCGGCGGCCTCGATCGGATACTGCAGCGGACGCGCCACCACCTCGACCTCCTGGCCGTCGACCGCCAGCCGGACCCGCGCCGCATAGTTCACGCGATAGTCGGGCGCGGTCGTGGGAAACGGCATCGTCTCGTGCACGATCGCCGGCTGGCCGGGCGCATCGTCAAGGATGCGGAAGGTGTGCGCCACACCGTGGCGCACCGCCGTGACCGTCTCACCCGGATCAACATCGACCGTCGTGGGCCAGCCGTCCGGAGCGGCCGAGGCGACAAGTCCCGCGAACAAACCGAGCGTCGCGATGGCGCGCGCGGCCCAGCGGCCGGAGCGGCCCGGGAGGCAGAGGAGAATCGTCGTCTGGATTCGAGGGGGCTTTGTCATGTTCAGGGCGCCGGTGTGGCGCGGATGCGGTAGAAGCGGCGTGCGCCCGCCGCGGTGAGATCGGTGATCGTGCGCTGCGTGCCGTTGTCGGTCACTTCGTAGGCAGACAATGCAAGCCAGTTACCGGCGGCGAGATCGGTGCAATACTCGGGGGTGTAGGTGAAGCCCGGTTGCACCGGACCGAAGACGATCTGGAACTGCCCGCCCTGCCCCGCCACCGGCGCAAGCGCCACCGTGAAGTCGGGCGAAAACCCATCCGACGGCGCCGTGCGGAGCCGCACGACCGCCGCCGCGCTCGTGACCGGCTCGATGAAGTTCGAGACCACCACCGTGTAGGTGCCGGCATCGCCGGTTGCGGCCGCGGCGATCTTCAGGGTCGACGCGTTCGCGCGGGAGATGGCCTTGCTGTCCTTGTACCACTGGTAGGCGAGTTCGGTGCCGGTCGCGGAAACCGAAAGGGTAACCGCGGCGCCGGGGACGAACTCCGTGAGCGCCGCCGGCTGGGTGGTGATCACCGGCGGGTACACCATCGACACCTCCGAGGCGGCGCTGGTGACCGTCCGGTCGTTGTTCCACGCCCGGAGCGTGTAGCGCCCGGTGTCGGCCTCGGTGATGTTGCTCTTGATGAAGTGTACGGCGGTGGCACCGGGGAGGTCGACGCCGTCCTTGGCCCACTGGTACTGAAGGTTCCGGCCGACCACGACCGGCTTGAGCGCGAGCGTCCGCTGGTAGGCGGCGCGCACGATCCGCGGCGGCGGCGTGACGATCACCGGGCCGGTCGCGTCGCCGCCCGTGGTGCTGGGATAGGCGCCGGCCGGACCGGACGGGATCCAGTGGTACACCATCACCTTGCCGCCACCGTTGTCCTCGAGGCAGATGACGCGGCTGCCGTCGGCGCGTTTCGCGACCTGCAGGCCCACGAGCAGATCCGTGGCGCCGCATTCGAAGTTCGTTTCCGCCGTCGGCGTCATCCAGCCGACCTGGTGGCCGTCCCGCAGATCATAGACGGTGACCTCGCCGCGCCTGTGCTCGTCGCGACCGCCGTCGAGATAGGCGACGTAGAGATACTCGTCATCGACGGCCAGGCACGAAGGCAGCGACATCTCCGCGGTGCCCTGATCCAGCCGAACCGCCCAGGCGCCGTTCCGATCATGCCCGAGGTCGATGAGGCAGCGCCGCGTGGGTTTGGCCGAGAAACGATACCCGTCGATCACGTACACCCGCAGCGGGAAATAGGAGTCGAGCCCGGCGGCCACCAGCAGCGTGTCCGTCTCCTTCTGGTAGCGCACGCGGGTCGGGGCGCGGGAGAGCTCGTAGTCCTGGGGATCCACGAGCGCCTGCGGCACGCCAAGGCGCTCGACCTTGGTGCCGTCGTAGCGCGGTACACCGTTGGCATCCAGGCCGAGGCAGGGCAGCACCCAGACACCGCCCGCCTTCCAGTAGCTCGAGTACTCCGCCATGCCTCCGCCCATCCAGAGGTTGCCGTCGGCGTCGACGTCGTACGCCTTGCTGTACTGGTTCGCGACCTCGAACTCGGAGAACTCGCCGGCGGCCGGCCGGCCGTCGCCGTTGGCATCGACCCACATGTACCGCCGCCGCGGATTCGCGGTGGCGCTCCACGTCGGGTAGAGGCCCTGGGCCCACTTCTTCCCCTGTCCGTCGTCGAGGAGGTAGAGCAGCGCGGCCGGGATCGCGATCTCCGACCCCTCCTCGAAACGGAAGACGGCCAGGTACCGCAGGTGCATGCTCGTGCAGAAAAGAAACTTCCGGCCGCCGATCCAGCGCACGTAGGCGGTCTCCATCGGCAGGAAGAGGCGCGGGTCCTCGGGGAAGCGGAACGGATCCAGCGACACCGCCGCGTAGCTCCAACTCTCCCCCGGCGGCTTGGTGTAGTCCATCGCGTAGCGGACGGCCGAGGCGTGGAGATCGCGGCCGTCGCTC
>JAEXPG010000108.1 GCA_023447015.1 Verrucomicrobiota bacterium | reverse complement strand
AACTGTGGACCGCCCGGGACGACACCAGCCGGCGTCGCGGTCACAACGCCGCTTCGACCGCCGTGACCAGTTCGGCCGCGGTGAGCGGGAGCGGGTTGCCCTTCATGCTGCTCGCCGCGGCAGCCTTCTCGACCAGCACCGGCACAGCGGCCGCACCTACGCCCCACTTCGCCAGCGGCGGAATCGCGAGCTCACGACTGAGCGCCGCGCAGAAACGCGCCGCGTCGTCGGCGGTCGCCGCAGGGTCGCCGGTCAGCATCCGGGCCACATCGGCCAGGCGCGCCAAGGCCGGATGCGACGGTGCCCGCGCGCGCAGCGCGGCGAGGTTGGCCTTCAACACGGGCGCAAGCAGCGCCGCACACACCGCCCCGTGCGGCGCGGCGAACATCCCGCCCAGAGGCCCGGCAAGACCATGGACGGCACCAAGGCCGGCGTTGGCCAAGGCCATGCCGCTGTAGAGCGCGCCGAGAGCGAGATCGGCGCGCGCCGCCAAGTCGCCGGGGGCGGCGACCGCCCGCGGCAAAGCCCGCGCCACCCTCCCGATGCCGTCACGACAGAGGGCATCGGTCATCGGGTTGGCACGGCTGGAAAGGTACGGCTCGATGAGCTGCGTGAGCGCGTCCATGCCGGTGGCGGCCGTGACCGCGGCGGGCAGGCCTAGCGCCAGTTCCGGGTCGATCAGCGCCACCCGCGGCAACATCGCCGCGCTGCGCAGGCTCACCTTCACGCGCGAATCGGGGACGGACAGCACCGCGTTGCGGGTGACCTCCGCACCGGTGCCGGCCGTGGTCGGCACGGCGACGAAGGGCAGCGGGGCGACCGGCAGCGGGTTTCCCCGCCCGACCACCTCGAGATAGTCGAGCGGATCGCCGGGATTCGCCGCGAGCGCGGCGATCGCCTTGCCGGCGTCGATCGCACTGCCTCCTCCGACCGCGACGACAACTGTGCAGCCGGTCGCGCGCACCCGGCGGGCGCCCTCCTCCACCAGCGCGACCGTCGGCTCTCCCGACACGGCGAAAGTCTCGAGCGCGTCGAAGGCGCCCTCCAATGCGGCGAGCACCCCGGCATGCCGCCGCGGAACCGCTCCGCCGACAAAGAACACCCGACGTCCGAGCCCCGCGACCAACGCCGGCAGCTCGGCACGGGCCCCGGCGCCGAAGATGATGCGTTGCGCAGTGGCGAATTCGAAACGCGGCGGCACCGGCGCTGGTGTCTCCAGCGCGGTTCCGGCATTCCCGCCGGCGGAGGAGCCGCGCGGTTCACCAGCCTGCATCGTCGGGAAAGAGGTTGGCGAATTTCACGCTCGTGCGCGGCGCGGCCATCATCGGGGCCACCGTGTCCCGCCACGTCGCGTAGTGCGCCGTCTCCTTGTGACGGGCCGGCGCCTCGGCGTCGCGGTACACCTCGACCAGGACAAACCGCGTGGGATCGTCGGCCTGCTGGCACACATCGAACCGGGCGATGCCGGGTTCCTGGACGCTGGCTCCGGCGTTGGCGAGGGAGGCGGCGCGGAAGGCGTCGACGCACTCGGGCTTCACCTGCACGTGGACATGGACGATGAGCATGCCGGGAGGTTGGGCGGCCGCGGCCCGGCTGTCGACCCTCGGGCGTCTGGCGCCCGCCCCCCCGCATCCCGCAGGCCAGTACCAGCAATGTGTTGGCGACGAACCGGCTCCGCCCGCTCGATTACCCCTTGAGGAAACCCACTTTCGGCCGAGTTAGAGGGCGTCTGGCCCGCCATGACCGGCTCCCTTCTCCTTCCCTCCCCCTCATTGCTCGCTGCAGCCGATGCGGCACAGGGTGGGCTGTCTCCGGTGGTCGGGTTCATCGCCTGCATGCTCGCGCTGGGCATCGGACTCGCGTTGGGCTGGTTCGGGCATCGCAGCATCCCCCAGAAGCCGGCGGCACCCGAGCCCCCCTGCACCCCGGAGAAGATGCTCGAGCAGTTGCCCTTCCCAGCCGCCATCGCCGACGCCGGCGGCGGATTGCGCGCCGCCAACAAACGCGCCGAGGAGTTCTTCACCAGCCGCAACATCTCCGCCGACGACATCGCCAAGACCGACCTCGTCGAACACATCCGCCAGTGCGCCCACACCAGGGATGAGGACAACGGTTGCGAGGTGCAGATCGGCGAAATCTGGGTCAGCTGGAGACTCTCGTCCTTGCCCGATGGCGCGGTGCTGGCCCGCCCGGCCGACATCACCTTGGCGAAACACCAGGAGTGCATCGTCGCCCGCGAGCGTGACGCCGCGCTGCACGCCGCACGCATGACCTCCGAATTCGTGGCCACGCTCAGCCACGACATCCGCGTTCCCATGAACGGCGTGCTCGGCATGGCCAACCTCATTCTCGAATCCGGCCTCACCGCGCAACAACAGGAACTGGCCCGCTCGGTGGTCGAAAGCGCCGAGAGCGTCATCACGCTCACCGACGAGCTCCTCGACCTCGCCAAGATCGAGGCGGGCAAACTCGAGATCAATCCCCAGCCGGTCGAGATCGTGCACCTCCTGGACGAGCTCCTCCGTGGCCACGCGGCTCGCGCCGCCGAGAAGAACCTCGACCTCTACTGCGACATCGACCCGATGCTCCCCGCCGAGATCACCGTCGACCCGGTGCGCCTCCGGCAGATCCTCGGCAACCTGCTCAGCAACGCCCTCAAGTTCACCGACCGGGGGGAGGTCTTCGTCCACGCCGGCTTCGAAGCCTCGCCCGAGAACCCGAACTTCGGCGAACTGAGGTTCTTCGTCCGCGACACCGGCATCGGCATCCCGCAGGAGAAACGCGACCACCTCTTCCAAGCCTACAGCCAGGCCGACTCCTCCACCTACAGCCTCTACGGTGGCACCGGCCTCGGGC
>JAEXPG010000262.1 GCA_023447015.1 Verrucomicrobiota bacterium | reverse complement strand
CGGTGAGGAGGCGGGGCCCGATGAGCTCGTTGAGGAGGCGGGAGAACTTCCGGGTGGTGCGGTTCTTGACGATCCAGAGGAGCACCGGGGCGCGGAGGTTCTGCTCGACCTGCCAGCGCTGGAAGGTCGAGGTGATCTCGGGGCCGCACTCGTGGTCGATGAGGAAGTTCACGCACTCGGTGGTGAACTTGCCGGAGCTGAGCTTGAGCAGGTTGAAGACGATCTCCTTCCAGCCGGTCGGATGCGCGACGTGGATGAGGGCGAGCAGTCGGACGTGGTAGCCGGTCGGGAGCTTCTCGGCGATGACGGGGAGGTCGCGCTCGTTGGCGACGATCTCCTCGACCTTGGGCTCGAAGGTGGCGACATCCTGGCCGGCGATGGCGGCGAGGTCGTTGCGGACCCACGCGCCCTGGAGCCGCTCGGCGAGTTCGAGCGCCTGGGTCTCCTTGACGATGGTGGCGACGTCGGCGAGCAGCTCGGCGGCGAGGGGCTTGAGATCCTTCTTCTTGGCGGTCGTGAGCAGTTCGGCGGCGATGAGGAGGCGGCGGCGGGGCGAGCGGGTGTTCTTGAACTGCTCGACGAGCTCATCCTCGACGTTCACCGGCTCGTCGCGCAGGACGAAGACCTCGGTGCGCTTGGCCGGCACTGCGACGCGCGGGTCGCCGGCGAGCTGTTTCTTGGCGGCGGTCCACCAGCGCTTGAACTTGTCGGCGCCGAGGACGCTGCTGAAAAGATTCTCCAGCTCCACGCCGGTGGCGGCGTTGCCGGGGTAGGTCGCAAGGGCCTCGACGACGAGTTGCGCCGGGTTGTTGTCGATGAGGTCCTGGATCTTGGCCGCCTCGGTCTGCTTGCGCACGAGCAGATGCTTCTCGGGAAGGATTTCGAGCGTGCCGATGCAGAACGCCGGATCCATCGGGTGGCCGGGCTTGCCCTCGAAATCGATGAGCAGCTTCCGGTTGGCGGAGTCGTAGGACTTGATGCGGCCGAAGCCCCAGCTGCGGTGCACGCAGTAGGCGCCGGACTTCATAGCCTCGAGCTTGGCCTTGGACGGCTTCAGGTCGGGCTTCAGGGAGATCAAATCTTGGACGGCTTCAGCGTTCATAAAATCTTGGTCGAATTGCGGAAGGGTAAGAGTTGAGCGGCTATTGCATGGTGATGTCAAACTGTGTCTCATCCCCCGCCATGGAGTCCGCACCGCGCCGTTATCCCTCAAACCACCGCTTTTCCGGCGGTCGCCCCGTCGCCCGCGAGGGTGGCGGGCCGCGTCCTGCGGGTTCCCGCGGGCCATCGGCCGCGGAAACGTGGACGCTTGCCGTGGCCCTGGTTGCCGGCTGGCGCGAGGGGCAGGGGCGGGCCGACCATCTGCTCAGCGACATGGCCGGCGCCTCGGCCGACCGTGGCCCGGCGCAGAACCTTTTCTATGCCGCGGTGCGCCACTGGCGGCGCACCGACGAGGCGCGCCGGCCTCTGATCGAACGTGCGCCGCGGGTGCGGCTGCAGGCCCTGCTGGCGATCGCCGGGGCGGAGCTGATCGAGAAACCGGACGCCGCGACGGCGGCGATCGTCGACAACGCCGTCGAGCAGGCCAAGCGGCTCCTCAGTGATCCGGAGGCGGGCCTGGTCAACGCCGTGCTGCGCCGCGCGGCGCCGGTGCTGCGCGAGACGCCGCCGCCCGCCGCCGAGGCGGCGCCGGAGGAGCTCGCGGCGTTCTTCAGCCATCCGACCTGGCTGGTGAAGCGCTGGCAGGAACAATTCGGCGCCGTGGCCACGCGGGCGTTGCTGGAATGGAACCAGTCGACGGCGCATGTCCACGTGCGCTGGCGGGCGGCCACACCGCCGCCGGCCGGTCTGGAGCCCACGCCGTGGCCGGGGTTCCATCGGCTCGCGCACGGCCACTGGGCCGACATCCAGGCGGCGCTGGCCGCGGGCCATTGCTATCTCCAGGACCCGGCTACACGGCTCGCCCCCGGGGTGGCGGCGCCCGCGGCCGGCGAGAACTGGTTGGAGCTGTGCGCCGCGCCAGGCGGCAAGACGCTGCAGCTCGCCGACCTCATGGGCCCGGGCCGGATCGTCGCCGTGGACCGCGCCGGCGGTCGGATGAAACGTTTCGAGGAGAACGTCGCTCGGTGGCGGGCGGCAGGGCTGGCGACCGAGATCGCGCTGGTCGGGGCCGACGTCACGGAGCTCTCCGCCGACCAACTCGCGGCGCGCGGCCTGCCGGTGCAGTTCGACGGTGTTTTCATCGATGTGCCCTGCTCGAACACGGGCGTGATCCGGCACCGGGTCGACGCCAAGTGGCGGCTGAAGCCGGAGGAGTTCGCCCAGCTCTCCGAGGTGCAGGAACGCATGCTCGCCGCGGCCGCGCGCTTCGTGCGGGTCGGCGGCCGGCTGGTCTATTCGACCTGCAGCCTCGAGCCGGAGGAGAACGCGGAGGTGATCGAGGCGTTTCTCGGCAGCGAGGCCGGGCGCGGTTTCGTGCTCGAGGAGTCGGCGCTGGGCCGGCCGTGGGAGCATGGGCACGACGGGGCCGGGGCCTTCCGGCTGCGGCGCAACGCGTGAGTGGGGCCGGCGTTTGGCGGGGCGTGCTGCGACGCGCCCCGCGTGGGAGCGGGCGGAGGGCGGCCGGAGTCGGCTGCGTTGTCTCGCACTGGAGCGGTGGAGCGGTGCTTCGGCCGACATCGGCAGCACCGGTCCGAGGGTGGGATTGGGCTGTGTCCGGGATGTTCTGTGGTCCGGTCGCGAAGCCGCGGGATCGCGGTGCCGTGCAAGGCGACCGGGGCTATGCTTCCGCCGGTGGCGGCCGATCGGGGGTGGGCTCGGCGGCCGGCTCGTCGGCATACTCGGGATAGAGCCGGCGCAGGCAGTCGGGGCACAGGCCGTGGGAGAACTCGGCGGCGGTGCGCTCGTGGAGGTACTGCTCGACGTGGTTCCAGTAGCCTTTGTCGTCGCGGATCTTTTTGCAGCTGGCGCAGATCGGGAGCAGCCCGCTGAGGGTTCTCACTTCCGCGATTGCGCGTTCGAGCTTCTCGACGGTGCGGCGCAGACGTGCCTCCATCTGGTGGCGCTCGGTGATGTCGAAGCTGACAACCGCGATCGCGGCGACCGCACCGGCCGGGTCGAGGACCGGCGTCAGTTCGGTGTGAAGCATGCGATCGCGGCGTTCATCGTCGAAACCGACCTGGCGGCGCGTCTCCAGAACCGTCTGGATGTGGGCCCGGCGCCGTTCGAAGAGGGCGGGCGACATGGCGTGGGCGATGTTCGTCCCGATCAATTCGGGCAGAGGGCGCCGGAGCCGCTCGGCGGCGGTCTGGTTGGCCATCAGGACGGTGCCGTCGGGGGCGAGCAGGAGCGCCGTCTCCGCGAGGGAATCGATGAAGGCGCGTGCGGTCGCTTCGCTGCGCCGGAGGGCGGCGTCGGCGGCGCTTTGGGCGGCGATGGCCTGCTGGAGCCGTTCGCGGGTGGCGACCAGTTCCGCGCGGCCGGCGGGCAGCTGCAGCAGCTGGCTGTGGAGGTGCTCGGCCATCGCGTCGAAGGTGAGGGCGAGCGCGCGGAGCTCGGCGGCGCCGCGGGTGCCGTTGACGCGGGCGGACCACTGGCCCGCTGCGAGGGCGGAGGCGGTGGCGGCGATCCGGCGGGTGGGTTGGAGAACGAGCCGTTCGGCGATCCAGCCGCCCAGTACGAGGGTCGCGAGCAGGACCAGGGTGGTTGCGAGCAGGCTGTGCCAGAACACCCGCCGGGCATCGCGCGCGAGTCCCACCTCGCCTTGGCCGACACCGACAATCAGGCCGTCGTCGGAGTCGGTGACGTCGGCGAAGTGGAGGCAGACGCGGACGCCGGCCGTGTCGGATGCGAATGCCGGTGTGCCGGGACTCCGCGCGGCCGACCAGCCGGGGAACGCGGTGCCGGTGGGGACGAAGGTGGTGCCGCGCTGGGCCAACACGACGCCGTGCCGATCGAGGAGGACGAGGCTGGTGCCGGCCGGCCGAGGGAAGTCGTCGAGGATGTTCTGCAGGACCGCGAGATCGAGCGCGGCGGTGACACAGGCGAGGGGTTGGGCGGGGGCATGATCGGGGAGCGGGCAGGCGAGGTTGAGGACCGGCAGGTTCGTGATGCGACCGATCTGGTACTCGCCGAAACCGAGGCGCCGGTTGGCCTGCAGCCTCCGGAAATACTCGCGGTCGGCGATCGACACCGCCGCGGGCGGGAGGGGGGCGGCGCTCGCGAGTACGACCCCGTCGCCACCGACGAGCAGCAGGTTGGCGAATAGCGGCGAGGTGTCGCGCAGTTCGGCGAGCACCGTGGTGGATTCAACGGGTCGGAGCGACCGGATCGGCTCGTTGTGCGCGAGCGCGACGAGGAGCTGGCGGGTGCCTTCGATGTAGCGGCTCATGCCTGCAGCCACTTGGGTGGCGAGGCGCCGGGCCTCCGCCTCCCGCTCGCTCTCGCGCTGGCGACTGGTGTTGGCGGCGTGGTGGACACCGAGTCCGAGCACCGGCACGACGGTGGCGAGGACGGCGAGCAGGATCGCGAAGCGCAGCGAAGTGGGGCGGGAGAACATCGGCGGCGCGCGGAGCGTCGCGGCAAGATAGCTGGGCCGGTCCTGCATTCAATCGGGCCGGCCCCGATACCCTTGTAGGTGAAAGTGGGAACGGCCTGCCGCGGGCATTGGCCTGGCTCACGCGGCGGGTGGCCGGGGCGTCGGCGGCACGGGGCTGGATCCGCGGGTCCAGAGTCTGCGTCCGAGGTTGCGGAATTGGCGGTGCTCCGGCTGGCGCACCAGAGGTGGAGATGAGACCTGGCGACCAACGACCCGACTCCGACGGGAATGACGACCATGGCGTTCACGACGCCCGGCAGAAACTCGACTAGGCTGGGTTTGCGGCCGGCGGCTGCGCAGGGGTGTCCGGAGTTCCGTCTGCAAGCAACGACACGATGCCGCGGTTGCCATCGACCTCGATGAGCTGGCCGGCGCGGAGGACTTGGGGGGCGCCGGGTACGGCGAGCACGGAGGGGAGCCCGTACTCGCGGGCGACGATGGCGGCATGCGAGGCGGCACCGCCGGTGTCGGAGACCACTGCGATGGCGGTCAGGAAGAGCGGTGTCCACGACGGGTTCGAGTGCGGGCAGACGATGATCTCGCCCGGCCGCAGGCGGCCGAACTGGCTCTCGTCGAGCACGACCCGGGCGACGCCGCGGATGCGCCCGGGGCTGGCGGCGGTGCCGCGCAGGATGGTGCCGCTCGCCCGTGGCCGCGGTCGGGCGGACTGCCAGCGGGCGTTGACGAGCCGATACGTGGCGCGGCGGCGGGCGATGAACTCCCGGGCCGAGGGCTCGGCGGGCGGGCTCGCAACGAGCCATTGCCGGATCTCGGCGAAGGTCAGGTAGAAGACGTCATCGTCGGCGGTGGCGAGGTCGCGGGCCCGCAACCGCTGGCCGAGTTCGCGCGCGATCGACTGGAGCGCGTCGAGCGGGCGGGTGAGGTCGAAATGGCTGACCTCGCGGAAACGGTGCAGGGTGCGCACTTGTTCGAGCAAGGTGACGAAACGGCGGCGCAGCCACGGGAGGCGGCGGAGTCGGTGTTCGACCAGCGCCCGCGTCTCGATGTGGACCGTTGCGGACTGCTCCGGGCACAGTTCGGTCTCCGCGAGAGTGCGGAGAATCTGGCGGACCGGTGCGTAGTCGTGCCGCCATGTCGGCGCCGAGAGGTAGAAGCCGCCGCTCTCACGATGCCCGAAGCGGGCGAAGAAGTCGGGCAGCGCGCGGGCGAAGGCGGAGTCCGGCGCGAGACCGTCCCAGTCGTTGCGCCGGATGGCGGCCAACGCGACGGGATCCTGGCGGGCGAGCCGGGAGAGCTGCCAGAGCGCGGCGTTGGTTTCGCCGGTCGGCGTGGCGATGCCGGAGAGCAGCTGGCCCGCCACCCGGGGCGCGGCCTTGGGACCGACGGCGAGGGCGACGAGGAGCTGCAGCCATTTCTCGGCGTCGACGGCGCAGGTGGCGTGGAATCGGCGGTTGGTCGGCTCCTCCCACGCGTTCAGGATGGCGTCGGCGCGGTCGAGCAGGGCGGTGTCGTCGAGGCGTTCGAATGCGACGGGCGCGGAGATCCGCTCGATGGTCCGGCGCGGCTCGCCCAGCCACCAGGTCATCCAGTCCTCGCGCAGGAGGCGCAGCGAGGTCACGGGATGGAGCAGTGCCCGCAGCGTCAGCCGATAGCGCGGGAGGCGGTATTGTTGGTGCCAGAGCGTGCGGCGGAATTCGGCGTGGGCCGCCGGGGTGATCATGAGGCCGAATTGTGCGCCGGCGTAGGCGGCGGCGCCGACCATCCGGACGAAGACCGCGGTGTCGAGCGGCCGGGGCGCGATGGCGTAGCGCTCGAAGGTCAACGAGAGCATCCGCCGATCCATCACGCTCGGCGGCGGCAGTGGCGGCACGGGGTCGGCAAGCGTGGTGATCGGGCGCGCCTGGAGCAGCGAGACGCGTCCGGCAGCCACGGCGAACTCGATGTCCTGCGGGCAACCGGCGCGCTCCTCGAC
>JAEXPG010000245.1 GCA_023447015.1 Verrucomicrobiota bacterium | reverse complement strand
CTCGTGAGCGGCTCGGAATCCACTGCGGTTGCGCCCTCGAGCGCACCGGAGGTCTCCTCCGTGCCCGATGCGATCCCGGGCGAAGGCCGGCCGGCGGCGTTGGCGGGGTGGAGGCACCTCGGCACGGCGCACGGCGACTGCGAGATCTTCGAGACGCCGGCCGGCGTTGTCCTGCTCGACCGGCGCGCGGCGCTTGAGCGCGTGTTGTTCGAGCAACTCCAGCGCGAATTCCGCGGCGGGAACACGCTCAGTCAGCGGCTGCTCTTCGCGGTGCCGGTGGAGCTCGACCCGATCGCGGCGACGATGCTGGCTGACCAGCTCGCGTTCCTGACCCAGCACGGGCTGGAGGTGAGCGCGTTTGGCCGGAACTTCTTCCGCATCGAGTCGGCGCCCGCATGGCTGGATCCCGCGGAGGCGGAGCCGTTCCTGCGCGACATCCTTGGGCGGCTGCGGGAGGGCCAGCTGGACCCGCGGCGGCCGGCGCTGGCCTGCGAGGAGCTGGCGCGGCTGGCGGCGGCGCGGGCGATCCGCGGCGCCGCGCGGACGGATACCGGGGTCGAACTGGCGACGCGGCTGCTGGCCTGCGACCAGCCGTTGCTCACCCCGGGCGGGCGGCCGACGCTGATCGAGCTCAGCCGAGGGGAATTGTCGCGACGTTTCCAAAAAGACCGTTGCTAGGAAAACGGTTCCGGGCAGGCTTCCGGCCCGCAGTCTGCTTCATTGCGCAAGAAGTGCGCCGATAGGTCCGGCGCCGCGATCCCAACGTAAATCCGTATGCCCGCCAAAACTCGCAAGCCCGCCCGCACCGCCAAGTCGGCTGCGGCCCCTGTCCCTGTTGCGCCGATCGCCCCGGAGGCGGTCTCGGCGGCGACGGTCGAAGTGCTCAAGCAGTCGATCCTCGACCACCTGAAATTCACCCAGGCCCGCGATCAGGGCAGCGCCTCGCAGCGCGACTGGTGGATCTGCACCTGCCTGGCGGTGCGCGACCGCCTGCTGGAGCGCATGATCCGCACCCAGGCGGTGCACAACAACGGCAACATGCGGCGCATGTACTACCTGTCGTTGGAGTACCTCATGGGCCGGCTCCTGCACAACAACCTCCACGCGGCCGGCATCGAGGCGCAGACGGAGGAGGCGCTGCGGCAGCTGGGGCTCGACCCCGAGAAGGTCCTCGACGAGGAGCACGACATGGGCCTGGGCAACGGCGGTCTCGGTCGCCTCGCCGCCTGTTTCCTCGACTCGCTCGCCACCCTCGACCTGCCGGCCATCGGCTACGGCATCCACTACGAGTTCGGCCTGTTCCGGCAGGAGTTCGTGAACGGCCACCAGGTCGAACATCCCGACGCCTGGATGGTCCGCGGCGCGCCGTGGGAGATCGAGCGGCCGGAGTACACGGAGAGCGTGCAGCTCTACGGCCATGTGGAGACCCGCTTCGACAACCTCGGCCGTCCGCACCAGCGCTGGGTCAACACCCGCACCATCCTCGGCGTGCCGCACGACATCCCGATCGCCGGCTACGGCACCAACACCGTCAACTTCCTCCGTCTGTGGGAGTCGCGGGCCAGCCAGGACTTCGATTTGGCGGCGTTCAACAAGGGCGGTTACGTCGAGGCCGTGCGCGACAAGGCGATCGGCGAGACCGTCTCGAAGGTTCTCTACCCGAACGACAAGACCGAGAGCGGCAAGGAGCTGCGCCTGGTCCAGCAGTACTTCTTCGTCGCCTGCTCGCTGCGCGACATCATCCGCCGCTACCGCAAGTCGAACACCGGCTGGGACAACTTCTCCGCGAAGGTCGCGATCCAGCTCAACGACACGCACCCGGCCATCGCCGTGCTCGAGCTGATGCGCATCCTCCTCGACGAGGAGGGCATGTCCTTCGACCAGGCGTGGGCCATCGTCACGCGCACGTTCGCGTACACCAACCACACGCTGCTCCCCGAGGCGCTCGAGCGCTGGAGCGTGCCGCTGCTGCGCAAGGTCGTGCCGCGCCACCTCCAGATCGCCTTCGACATCAACCAGCGCCACATGGACACCGTCGAGGCGCGCTGGCCGGGTGATGTGCAGAAGAAGCAGGTGTGCTCCATCGTCGAGGAGGGCCACGTGCAGAGCATCCGCATGGCGCACCTGAGCGTGGTCGCCTCGCACTCGGTCAACGGCGTCGCCGCCCTGCACACCGAGCTGCTCAAGAAGGACCTCTTCCCGGAGTTCAACGAGCTCTTCCCCGGCCGCTTCAACAACAAGACCAACGGCATCACGCCGCGCCGCTGGCTGCGCACCTGCAATCCGCGCCTCTCCGAGCTGATCGACTCGAAGATCGGCGGCGGCTGGACCCGCGACCTCGACGAGCTGCGCCGGCTCGAGAAGTGGGCCGACGACCCGAAGTTCCAGGCCGACTTCATGGCCGCCAAGCGCGCCAACAAGGAGGACCTCGCCAAGGTCATCCGCAAGCTGTGCGACGTGGAGGTCTCGCCCGACGCGCTCTTCGACGTGCAGGTCAAACGCCTCCACGAGTACAAGCGCCAGCATCTGAACCTCCTGCACATCCTCGCGCTCTATCGCCGCCTGCTCCAGAACCCGCGGCTTGAGATCGCCCCCCGCGTGTTCGTCTTCGGCGCCAAGGCCGCCCCGGGCTACGACCTGGCGAAGAACATCATCAAGGCCGCCAACTCGATGGCGAAGTTCATCAACTCCGACGAGCGCATCGGCGGAAAGTTGAAGGTCGTCTTCCTGCCGAACTACGGGGTGTCGCTCGCCGAGAAGATCATCCCTGCCGCCGACCTCTCCGAGCAGATCTCCACCGCCGGCAAGGAGGCCTCCGGCACGGGCAACATGAAGCTCGCGCTCAACGGCGCCTGCACCATCGGCACGCTCGACGGCGCGAACGTCGAGATTCGCGAGGAGGTGGGCGACGAGAACATCTTCATCTTCGGCCTCACCGTGGAGGAGGTGAACGCGCTCTGGGCCCGTGGCTACAACCCGTGGGACTACTTCCACAAGAACGAGGAGCTGCGCGCCGTGCTCGACTGGCTCGGCTCCGGCTACTTCACCCCCGAGGACCCGCACTGCCTCGGCGGGCTGCGCCACAGCCTGCTCGATGGCGGTGACCCGTTCCTCGTGCTGGCCGACTTCGAGTCGTACTGTGCCGCCCACGACCGGGTCGACATCGCGTTCCGCGACAAGGCCCGCTGGGCGAAGATGGCGATCCTGAACACCGCGCGGGTCGGCAAGTTCTCCAGCGACCGGACGATCGCCGACTACAACCGCGACATCTGGCACGTCGATCCGGCCCCGGTGCCGTGACGGGCTGAACCGCCTTGAGCCGCTCGCCGAAACGCCGCCCGCAAAGGCGGCGTTTTGTTTTCTGCCGTCGCGCCGTCGGGTCCGGCCCGCCCGGTTCGGTTTCCGTTTCCAGCAGGAGCGCTGTTCCGCCCGTCCGGTGGCGTGATCGGGGACGTGTGATCTGAGAACCCGAGCGCAACTCGGACGGGCCAACGGGGTCGTGTCCCCTTCCGTTGCGAACACGGAGGACGTTTTGCCGGAGGTCGGCTGCGGTGCGTTGGGCAACGGGAGGGGACTCGGGTGGGGCGGAACGTGAAACGTTCCGCTACGTACGGACGTCGGAGGCGCAGATTGGGTCGGCCTGTGGACTCCCTCGCCGCGGTCCAGTGGGTCCGCGGCTGGGGTTATGGTTCTTGGCCGAACTGGTCGCGGAAGGCGCCGATGATCCGGGTCAGGTCGTCGCGGGAGGTGCGGGGCTGGTTCTGCAGGCGCTGGATCCAGCGGCGCGAGGCCAGTTCGTCCTTGGCGACGATGGCGCTGAAGGCGCGGATGCCCAGCGCGCCGGGATGCTCGGGTTCGGCCACGAGGGCCTGGTCGACCGCCGCAAGGCCTTCCTCGGAGCGGCCAAGCCCGATGAGGGCGGTGGCGAGACCGAGATAGGCGTCGGCCTCGTTGGGGCGGAGGCGGATCGATTCGCGGAACTCGGGGATGGCGTCCTCCGCGCGCTTGTCGCGCACGAGCCAGCGGGCCTTCTGGAGATGCAGGCCGGGGGAGTTCGGGCAGTTGCGCAGGCCCTCGGCGAGGGCGCGCTCGGCGGCGGGGCGGTCGCCCACGGTCTCGCACACGAACGCCAGGCGGGCCCAGCCGTCGCTGAAATCCGGTTTCAGGACCGTGCACTTCTCGTAGCCCTGGCGGGCCTTGGAGTAGGCCTTGTTGTCGAGGTAGAGGTTGGCGCGCTGGAAGTGGACGGTCGCCTGGTCGGGTGCGAGGGCGAGCGCCTGCTCGATGCGGCGCACGGCCAGCGGCAGGTCGCCGTTGCGCTGCGCGGCGCCGGAGGCGAGGGAGAGGCGGTAGACGTCGTAGCAGTCGTCGGCGAGGGCGTCGGCCCAGGGGTCGGCGGGGTCGCGGTAGGCGCCGGACTCGCGCATGCGGCCGCGGATGGCGCGGGCCTGCGGCTCCATGCCGAGCCGCTCGTAGACGGTCACGATGAGGTCGTAGCCGAGCTGGTAGTTGGTCTTTGCGACGAGCGGTTCGAGCAGCGCGCGCGCCTTCTCCCAGCGGCCGGCCTCGAACTCGCAGCGTGCCACGCCGAGCATGGCGTAGGGCTCGTCGGGGGTCTCGGCGAGGATGGCGCGATAGAGCTTCGCGGCGGCGGCGAAATCGTTGCGCTTGAGGAAGACGTCGGCCAGGCGCAGGCGGGCGGGGATGTAGTCGGGGGCGAGGTCGACGGCTCGCTGCCAGAGCGGCACGGCGGGCTCGGTGTCGCCATAGCCGGCGAGGATGAGGGCGTGCAGGTGCGGCCAGCGCGCCTCGCCGGGCTGGAGCTGCTCGAGCGCGGTGTAGCACTGGGCGGCCTCGGCGAAGAAGCCGTTGGCGTGGTAGAGCCGGCTGAGTTCGGCGAACGCCCCGGCGGGGTCCTCGCCGAGGCGGCGCTCGGTGGCGGCCACGCGGTCGCGCATCGGCGCGGGCCAGTGCGAGAGGTCGGGGGTGGCGGGGACGGACTCGGCGACGATGGCGGCGCGCTGCTGGCCCTGCCACCAGAACCAACCGCCGGCGGCGCCCGCGACGAGCAGGCCGGCGGTGGCGAGAACGAGCGTTTTCGTCTTCATGGTTTTTGGCGCCAGAGGGTGACTCGGGCGATGTGCTCCCAGGGCGGGTAAACGGGGAAACAGCCGGTGACGAGGGCGGGGCGGCCGTTGCCGTCGAAGTCGCCGACGGCGAGGGTGAGCAGGTCCTTGGGGTCGGAGGCGAGGACGCGCTTGGTGAAACGCTGCTGGCCCTCGTTGCGGAACCAGACCAGCGAGGCGATGAGCGGGTTCATCTTGTCCCAGTCGGCGTAGGCCGCGACGGCGACGATGTCCATCTTGCCGTCCTGGTCCATGTCGACGCCCATCGGGGCGTAGGCGCCGGGGAGGTCGGCGATGCGGTGGTAGCGGAAGGTGCCGCCGCCGGTGTTCTCGAGCCATTGCACGCCGTGCCACGGACGCGGGCCGGGGGTGGCGGCCGGGCCGAAGCCGTCGCCGTTGGTGTAGAGAATGTCGGTGCGGCCGTCGCCGTTGAGGTCGCAGACGCTGATTCCGCTGGAGCCGTAGTCCTCGTTGGTGGAGCCCCAGATCATCTTGCGGGTGAAGCGTCCCTTGCCGTCGTTCTCGAAGTAGTAGATTTCCTCCCACTGCTGGGAGATGAGGGCGACGATGTCCTGGTGGCCGTCGCCGTTGAAGTCGGCGGTGCAGACGTTGATGTCGCCGGAGAGGTCGGTGAGGATCTCGCCGGGGTCGAAGGTCCAGGGGCCGGTGCGGCGCATCCAGCGGACCTCGCCCTGGTCGTAGCCGAACTGGCCGACGGCGAGGTCGAGCTGGCCGTCCTCGTCGAAGTCGGCGGCGCGGATGTCGGTGACGCGGGAGGTGTTGGTGAGGACCTCGTGGCGGATGAAGTTCTGGTGCCCGTCGTTTTCGAGGACGACGACGGTGCCGATCTTGTCGTTGTTGGGGAAAACGAAGCCCATCGCCGAGACGAGGAGGTCGAGGTCGCCGTCCTTGTCCATGTCGACGGCCTCGACGTGGACGGGGGCGAGGCTCTTGTCGTCGACGACGATCTCCTCGAACTTGCCGCGGCTGACCTGGCGGATCCAGAGGACCTTGTTCTCCTTGCCCTCGCAGGCGAGGACGTCGAGCAGGCCGTCCTGATCGAGGTCGGCGGCGATGACGTGGGCGATCCAGGGACCGGTGTTGGGTGTGAGCGGGGCGCCGATTTCGGTGCGGCTCAGGTAATTCAGGTAGGCACGGGGAGCGGCGGCGGCGACGGTCTTGCGGGCGGCCGGGGAGGGCTTGTCGAGTTTGCGGCAGGCGCCGGTGCCGGCGAGGGCGGCGGCGAGCAGGGCGAATCCGAACAGGCGGAGAAGGGGGCGGGACATCGGCGGGCGGGTTCGGCGGAAAAGGGGAGGTCGACGGAGCG
>JAEXPG010000464.1 GCA_023447015.1 Verrucomicrobiota bacterium | reverse complement strand
AGATAGAGCAGCGGGCGCTGCGCGCCGGCGAGCAGCGCCGCCAAGGCGTCGATCCCGCTCTGCGGGCACGGCGGGGTCGGCACGCGTCGACCGGGTTCGGGCCCCACCTCGCCCTCGGCCCGCGCGGTGAGCACGTCCTTGGGGATGTCGATCGCGACCGGGCCCGGGCGGCCCGACTCGGCGAGCGAGAACGCCAGCGGAACGGTCTCGAGCAACTCCGCCACCGAGCGCACGAGGAAGTTGTGCTTGGTGATCGGCAGCGTGAGCCCATAGGTGTCCACTTCCTGGAACGCGTCGGTGCCGATCAGCGCCTGCGGCACCTGCGCGGTGATCGCCACGAGCGGGATCGAGTCGAGCCGGGCGTCGGCGATGGCGGTGAGCAGGTTCGTCGCGCCCGGGCCCGAGGTCGCCAGGCACACCGCAGCGCGGCCGGTCACCCGGGCCATGCCCTGCGCGACGAAACCCGCGCCCTGCTCGTGGCGGGTCAGGATGTGGCGGATCTCGCTCCCGTGCAGGGCGTCGTAGAACGGGAGGATCGCGCCGCCGGGGATCCCGGCGAGGGTGTGGATGCCCTGGCGCTCGAGCAGAATGCGCAGGATGGTGGCTCCGGTATGTTGCATGGTGGTGGTCGGTTGGGTTGCGCCCTCCCCGGTTCTGCACCCGACGGAGCCCGGACAAACAAAAGCCCCCTCCGGTGCGGCACCGGAGGGGGCGAAAATCGTGAGTGTGTGCTCAGACCCCTCGCGGCGCGCAGGCGACGACTACTACCACCAGAAGGGCGGCGAGCAGATTGCGCGAGGCGTGGACGAGGCTGGTCATGAGTTGGCGCAAGAAGAGCGGAGAACGGCACGCTGTCAAGACGCGGGCAGAGCCGACCACTCCGGACCACCCAAACAAAACAGGCCGCCCGTCGGAGGGCGGCCTGCAAGGAAAAGACGGCTGGTCCGCTCAGTAGCGGAAGGCCATGCCGGCGCTGATCGTGTTGGCGTCGTTGTCGAAGTCGCGGGTGTAACCACAACGGAGCCACATCTTCTCGCTGAGCGCGTAGTTCACCGCGAGACCGGCGGTGACGGAGTCGCCGTCGTCGAAGTTCGAGGCGTCATTGTAGGCGAGACGCAGGTCCAACGTGGCCTTGTCGGTCAGCGGAACCTCGACGCCGCCACCGATCGAGTAGGTGAAGGAGGAGTCGCTGGCCGAATAGCCCGCCAGCTCACCCTTGGCGTGGGTGTAGCCGACACTCGCCCGGGCGTAGGGCGTGAAGCCCTGCTGCTTGCTGTAGTAGACGCCGTAGGCGGAGCCGCCGAACTCGTCCTGGTCGTAGTCGCTGTAGCCGCCGGTCGCGAGCCCGGCCGCGATGCCGAGATCCAGACCCTTGATCGTCGACGGGACATTGAGGGTAACGGCGCCACCGGTCATGTGGCCACCGTCGTCCCAGTTGACGTAGCTGAGGTCGAACGCCGCATAGCGCTCACCGATGAGATTGCCCGACTGGGCGACGGCCGCCGCGGCCGCACCCACCATCGCCACGGACACGATCACACTGCGTAGTTTGATAGTCATACGCGGCAGATCCAAAGGACCTGCGCTGTATTAAACAACTTAAAACAAATGTGAAGAACCGCCGGCCTTCCGCTCCGGACCGCACCCTACCCCGCCAGTTCCAGCGCCGGCTCGAACGTGAGCGTCGCCCCCGCCTCCGTCGCCTCCCGCGCCATCGCCCGGTCCATCCAGGCGGCAAAGGCGATCATCGCGGCGTTATCCCCGGTGTGCCGCGGCTCGGCGGCGAAGACCGGCAGCCCACGCCGGCGACCGACCTCGGCGATCGCGGCGCGCAGTGCCCGGTTGTTGGCGACGCCGCCCGACAGGCCCACGCTCCGGAACGGGCCCGTCTCCAGCGCCTGCGCCGTACGGCGGGCCAGCGACTCGACGACCGCGGCCTGATAGCTCGCGCACAGATCGTCGAACCGCGCGTGCACCTCCGCATCGCCCATCTTCTCCAGCGTGTAGCGCAGCGCGGTCTTGAGGCCCGAATAGCTGAAGTCGAGCGTGCCGCGGGTGTTGTTGCCGCGCGGGAAATCGAACGCATCGGCACGGCCGTTGGCCGCGTGCCGTTCGATCAGCGGCCCGCCGGGATAGCCGAGCCCGAGCAGCTTCGCACCCTTGTCGAGCGCCTCGCCGGCGGCGTCGTCGAGCGTGGAGGCGAGCACCGAGATCCGGCGACGCTCGTCGATCGCGAGCAGCACGGTGTTGCCGCCCGAGACGAGCAGGCCGAGGTGCGGCAGCAACGAGGCGATCCGGTCGTCGAATCCGGAGGGATTCCCGGCATGGAGCGTGATGAACGGCGACCACGCGTGGCCGCGCAGATGGTTGCCCCCGACCAGCGGCACGCCCCACTCCAGCGCGAGGGCCTTCGCCACGGACACGCCCATCGCGAGACAGGCCGCGAGCCCCGGCCCCCGGGTGACCGCGATCTGCGTGACCGTGCGGAGGTCGCAGGCGGCGGCCGCGACCTTCAGGAGCGGCGCGAAATGCCGCAGGTGCTCGCGGCTGGCGAGATCCGGCACCACGCCGCCGTAGGCCTGATGCAGCGCGATCTGGCTGTGCACCCACTCGCCGCGCAGGCCATGCGCCGGATCAAAGAGCGCGAGCGCGGTTTCGTCACAGGAGCTTTCGACACCGAGAATCATGGGATGGCGGGGGCGTTGCCGGCACGCTGGATCGCGCGGTCCGAGTAGGCGAGCACGCCGTGGAGCACATCGAGGGCGGCCTCGAGCTGCCGGTCGCGGATCGGTTCGAACTCGAAGCGCGCCTTGAACTCCTCCGGCGTCGTCAGGTCGTCGCGCAACCGCTGGATGCCCAGCTTGCGGTCGTCCTCGGCCGAGACCGCGAGCACGACGTCGGGCTCGATGCCGTGCCCGTGGATCACCTGCCCGCCCGGCGTGTAGTAGCGCGCCGTGGTGAGGCGGAGCGCCTCGCCGTCGTCGAGAGGAACCAGGCTCTGGACGGACCCCTTGCCGAAGGTCCGCTCGCCGACGATGACGGCGCGCCGGGTGTCGTGCAGCGCCCCGGCCACAATCTCCGCGGCGCTGGCGCTGCCGGAATTGACGAGCACGGCGATCGGGTAGCCGCGCGGCCGGTCGGTGCCGCGCGCGTGGAGCTCGCTGCGGCTGCCGGCATCGCGGCCCTGGGTGTAGACGGCGAGCTCGCCGTCACGAAAGAACGGACTCAGGACATCGACCGCGGCGTTGAGCAGTCCGCCGGGGTTGTTGCGCAGGTCGAGCACCAGCGCCTTGAGCCCCTCGGACTCCAGCTGCGCCAGCGCGCGCCGGAACTCCTCCGCAGTGCGCTCGGTGAACTGCGTGACCTCGATATGGCCGATCCCCGGTGCCGCCATCGAGACCGCCCGGATCGTCTCCACCTTGATGATCTCGCGGGCGAGCTCGAACTCCAGCTCCTGCAGCTTGTCGCCGCTGCGACGCTCGAGCCCGACGCGCACCTTCGTCCCCGGCTTGCCGCGGAGGCGGTCCACCGCGTTGCGCAGCACCGGTGCCGCCAACTCGACGCCGTCCACCTTCGCGATCCGGTCCCCGCGCAGGATGCCCGCCCGGTCGCCGGGCGAACCCGCGATGGGCGCGATCACGACGACCCTGTCGTCGCGCAGCTCGATCTGCACGCCGATGCCGCCGAACTCGCTCTTCAGGTCGGTCTGGACCTTCTCGTAGGCTTGGCGGTCGAGAAACTCGGAATGGGGGTCGAGCCGGCCGACCATCTCGGAAAGCGCGCTGGTGGTGAGCTTCTCCGGCGTGGCCGCCGCGGGGTCCACATACCGGGCCTCCACCGCCGCGACCACCCGGCGGAAACGCTGCGCCTGCACCGCCATCTCGCCGCGCGGAAACCAGCCCTGGCGCTCGCCGACCAGCAGCACCAGCAGGGCGGTGTTGCACACCAGCAGCACCACGAGGCCGATCTGGAGAATCCGTTTGAACATGCGCGGCACTCTGCAAGAAACCGCGACCTAGTCCAATGTTTCCACCCGCCGCCAACGCCGCCGCCGAGGACGCCCGTTTCCTCGAGGTTTTCCGGGCGGAGACGGCTGGCCGGCCGGCGAGCTTCGCGCAGTTCATGGCGCTGGCGCTCTATCATCCCGAGCTCGGCTACTACCGCCGCTCTCGCCCACGGGTGGGCCTCGCCGCCGACGCCGATTTCTACACGGCCACCAGCACCGGCACGGTCTTCGGCGAACTCGTCGCAACCGCGGCGGCCAGCCTGCTCGCCCCATCCTCGCCGGCGGCCCACGCCTTCATCGAGGTCGGCGCCGAGCCCGGCGGCGGAGTGCTCACCGGTGTCGCACATCCGTTCGCGTCGTTCACACCGAACCGACTGGGCGACGACCTCCGCCTCGCCGGCGACTGTGTGGTCTTCTCCAACGAGCTCTTCGACGCCCAGCCATTCCACCGCGTCCTCCGCCGCGGCGGGGGATGGCACGAGCTGGGCGTCGCGATCGCCGACGGTCGCCTCACCGAGGTCGTGTTGCCGGAGCTGTCGCCACCGGTCGCCGCACACCTCGCCCTCCAGCCCGCCGACGCCCCCGACGGCTACCGGCTCGATCTGCCGCTCGCCGCGACCGAACTGTGCGCCCAGATCGCCCGCCTGCCATGGCGAGGGCTCTTTCTCGCCTTCGACTACGGCAAGACCTGGTCGACGCTCGCCACCGACACTCCGGGCGGAACCGCCCGTTCCTACCGGCAGCACCGGCAGGAACGCGATCTCCTCGCCTGCCCCGGCCGCCAGGATCTGACCTGCCATGTATGCTGGGACTGGCTCGAAACCGCCCTCGCCGAAGCCGGCTTCCGCGACATCCGTCTCGAGTCGCAGGAGGCGTTTCTGATTCGCCGGGCCGGCGAGGCCGCCGCGCGGATCACCGGCACCGCCAAACCTGGGCCGGATCCCCGCCGTTCGCGCCTGCACGAACTACTGCACCCCGGTCTGCTCGGCCAACGGTTCCAGGTTCTGCACGCCCGCCGCTGAACCGCACATCCCGCCGGCACATCATGCGGTTTGCCTCCGGTTCAGCCCTGGGTGGCACCTGGTACTTCGAACACACCCGCACAAAAAGAGGACGCCGCGCAACGGCTCAGAGCGAGCGTTCTCCCCGCCGGATCAGCAACAACCCAGTGCGCCCGTTTGGCTCCGCTTCCCGATTCGCCATACTGCCATCCGCAGCCCCCACCTGCGCATCGTCCGTCCCCCAACCCCGACCGCCATGCGCCTCCTCCGCCTCCCGCTCGCCGCGTTGCTCCTCGTCGTCACCGCGTTCGCCGCCGACGATGATGACCAGGTGCCGCCACCGGCTCCCCTTGCTCTTGCCGCCGGAAAACCGCTCGAACTCACTCTCACGCCCGACGCGCGCAAGGCCATCGTCACCTTCACAAACGACGGCGCCCGCCTGCGCGCCCTGCGTTTCGACACGGCCGATGCGGAGGCCGAGATCTACCTCACCGCCCGTGCCGAGGCGGCCTTCGGCGAGTTGTCGCTCCAGAGCGACTTCACCTGGGAGTTCCGCGGCGTACGTTCGCTCACCCAACTCTGCGACCGGCTGCCGCAATTCCCGGCGGCGTGGCAGATCACGCTCGATCTTTCCGGCACCGAGCCGCGCCGCCTCACCGTCCGGTTGGAGGACCAGGGTCCGGCTCCGTCGATCAACTGGGCCGAGCCGCTCGGCACAC
Source organism: Verrucomicrobiota bacterium (assembly GCA_023447015.1). Taxonomy (GTDB): domain Bacteria; phylum Verrucomicrobiota; class Verrucomicrobiia; order Opitutales; family Opitutaceae; genus CAJCBL01. Next base: position 5,649 of record JAEXPG010000464.1, on the reverse strand, counting down.
TCGTCGTGCGCAACGCCGGCCAGTCCCGCCTGAAGGCCGTCCCCGAGCCGGCCGTCGACGTGCGGCATCCGCTTTTCAACGGCACCGACGCCGCGCCCGACCTCACCCCGCGCGGCGACGCCGTCTTCCGGCTTCCCGCCGGTCTCTGGCAACTGGTCGCCGCCGGCGGCGAGGGCGTGAGCGAGCTGCGCTCCGCGCTCATCCCCGTCTCGAGCGGCGCCGAAACCGTCGTCGACTGGCCGCAGATGCGTTCGCTCGAGGGCGAGCAGTTGCGCGGTCTCAACGAACTGCGCCTGCGCGAGGCCGCCGCCGAGGCCGGCACCGGGCGCGTGCTCGTCGCCGCCCCGATGTTCCCGAGCGCGCCGCCACGCGAGGCCGTGCGCATCGTCGAGGGCGGGCAGCCGGGCGAGGTGCTCTCCGTCGAGCCGGTGCCGGCGAAGCTGCACGTGGTCGTGCTCTTCGACTCCTCGCTCTCGATGCAGAGGATCTTCCCGCAGGCGCAGGCCGCCGCGCTGCGTTTCGTCGAGTCGCTGCCGTCCACCACCACGGTCGAGTTCTTCGACTTCGACACGAAGATCCGCGAGCTGCCCGCCGGCGATCGCGCCGCGTTGCTCGACGCCATCCGCGGCATCAAGCCCGACGGCTCCACGAAGCTCTACGACTCGATCATGAAGGGGCTCGCCAAGTGCGCCGGGCATCCGCGCAGCGCCATCGTCGTGTTCACCGACGGTTTCGACGCCCGCATCGAGGATCCCGGCTACGGCAGCCGCGCCAGCGAGGGCGAGGTCTTCGCCGCCGTCGCCAAGGGCGACATGCCGCTCTTCACCATCGCCTACGGCGAGAAACCCGACGAACAGACGCTCCAACGTCTCGCCAAGGACTCCGGCGGCGCCTACTTCCGCGCCCAGGCCGGAACGATCGCCGACACCTTCGAACGCATCCGCAGCCTCGTCGACCGCGACTACCGCATCACCTACCGGCGTCCGGCCAAGGTCGCTCCCGGCAACACGCCGGTGATCACCGTGGTGCTCGATGTGAGCGGCTCGATGGACGAGGCCGCCGGCGCCGGCACCGCCGACTGCGACTACCGCATCGAGAAGGCCAAGGATCTGCTCCGCGGCTTCTTCGGCCGCCTGCCCGCCGGCAGCGTGGTCGAGCTCATCACGTTCGCCAGCGACGTGAACGTCGCCCAGGTCCCGACCACCGATCCCGCACGGCTCCTTCGCGCCCTCGCACCGGTCGAGGCCGGCGGCTACACCGCGACGCTTGCCGCCGCTCGCGCCGCCCTGGGTTCGCTCAAGGCGATCCCCTCGCGCAACCGCTACCTGCTCTTCATCACCGACGCCGCCCTCGCCGTCGACGACAACGACCGTCCCTCCTTTGAGCACACGCTGGCCGGGTTCAAGACCAACGGCATCCGCAGCCTCTGGGTCGGCATGGTGGGCGAGGACGACCGCGCGCCGTTCGAGGCCGCCGCGGCGCTCGCCGGCGGCAACTTCATCGTGAGTCCCAGCACCGACTCGCTCGCCAAGGCCCTCGCCTCCCTCGAGAAAACCCTCGGGGCGCCCCCGCCGCCCTCGAAGGATCTCGCCGTCGAGGTGCTCATCGAGAAACCCGACGCCTCGGGCGCGCCGCATCTCCATGGCGGCAACGGTCTCTTCCCGCTGCCCGCCCCATCCGTCACCGAGGAGACCGGCGTGGGTTGCCTCACCGTCGCGCTCAACCCCTCGCCGACCGTCGCGCTTCCGACCACGGTCACGGTCCCCGACACAGCCGGCAGCACCGCCGTTGGCGGAGCGCTCCCGGACGCCATCGAGCTCAACCGCATCCCGCTCGACCGCTCCGCCAGAAACTCCGCCGTCGAGCTCACCGTGCGCGAGGCCCGCTTCTACAAGCGGCTCCACGGCATGGATGCGCCGGACGGCCATCGTTTCGTCGAACTCGACATCACGCTGAAGAACATCCTCCCGCCGCAGAAGGTCCTCATCCCCGACAAGGGCGCCACGCACCCGGCCTCCTGGGTCGCCACCGGCAAGGTGAAGGGCCGCACCATCACCGCCGTGCCGGCCTACTTGATCCCGGACCTGCGCCACCACCTCTTCCTGCGTTGGAACGACTCCGCCGAACTCCCGCCCTCGGCCCTCTCGGTCCTCGATCCCGAGCCACTCTTCCTGCCCGACGATCCGGCGCTGCTCGTGCCGCCCGACACCCCACGCAGCGGCCGGCTCGTCTTCCTCGTCGAGGGAGAGGGCATGGAGCAGGCGTCCGTGCATCTCTACGACACCGCCTACGCGCACTTCGACCTCGCGCTGGTCGGCAAGCTGCGTCCCCGCCCGGCACCGCTCGCCTCGTTGCCCACCGTCGCCGAGGGGAAACTCTCCGACACCTTCACGCTGCGGCTGCTCGGCCACGCCGATTCCCCCGCGCCCGTCCACGGCGTCGAGCCGGGGCCGGGAAACGTCTTCCGCACCGTCCAGCTCGGGCTCGAGTCGCAGGTGCAGGCGCTGCTCGCATTCAACCCCGCCGAACGTTTCGAGCTCGTCGTCGCCACCGGCCAGGGGCCGGTCGGCGTGCCGCTCGCGCCGCTCACCGACCTCCTGCCCGGCGGCCTGCTGCGCCCGGCGTCGTTGGCGCCCGGTTCGCACAACCGTTTCCAGCAGCTCTTCTGCCTGCCCGCCGCCCTCGCCGCCGCACCGGCGGCGCTCACGGTGGAGTTGCAGGGGGCCGATGTCGCCCTGCCGCTCGCCTCGGCGCTGCCGCCGTTCCGGCTCGCGCAGAAACCCGACGCCGCGGACGGCCTCGCCATCGCCGTCAACGCCATCGCACTCGCCCCGCGCTCGGAGACGCTCGATCAGGAGATGCTCGTCGCCGACATCACCATCGCCGACGCCCAAGACGGTTCCGCCACCGCGCCCGGCGATCTCTTCCGTCTTTCCCGCTCGGAACGTCCCGGTGCGCCCTTCGTCGATCCCGACTCGTCCGAAGCCCGCACCTTCCGCACCTACGAGGGCGGCGACGAGAGCAAGGGGCTCGGCGGCTTCGGCTCCGACGAGATGCTCAACCTCAAACCGCAGTCCGTCGCCGACGCCACCGGGACTCTTCTCTTCGGCCTCACCCCCGAGACTGCCGTGCCCGACGGCGCCGCGCGCCGTTTCGCGCTGCTCTTCCGGCCGCCAACCGAGGGCGAATGGGTGCTCTCGTACCACGGCCGCGAGCTCGCGCGTTTCACCGCCCCGGCCCGGCCGATGCCACCCGCCGCGCAGTGGCTGCTCGCCCGCCGCCCCGACTATCCGCAATTCGAGGACAACACGCCCGAGGCCGAGATCGAGCGCCACATCGCCGCCCTCGCCGCACGCGGCCATTTCCGCCAACTCGCCCGCCCGGTGCCGGCGACGCCGGTCGCCGACGAGGCTGGTCGCATTCTCCCCGTGGAACTCGCCCCGCCGCCGCTCACCGCGCCCGGAGCCGCCGCATGGTCCCAACTTCTCGCCGCCGACGAGGCCACGCTCTGGAAGACACTCGGCGAACTCGCACTGCAACCCGACGACGGCGATCCCTGGCGCAGTCTGTCCGCCCCCGAGGCGGTGCTCACGCAGCGTTCCGGCACGCCGGGCGACCTCGCCGAACTTGCGCGTCGTTGGTACGCCGCCAAGGGCACCGCGGCCGCTCTGCTGAAGGCGCCGCTCACCGAGGCCGGGCGCCGGCAGCTCCGCGCCCGGATGCCGCGCGGCGAGCTGCCGCGGGACACCGCCCTGCTGCGCACGCCGCAGGGGCTCTGGTCGGTGCTCTTCGCCAAGAAGGCGGATGCCGCCGCGGGGCTGCTCGATCTCACCGCCCAACGCGACGCCGCAGGCGCGCCCGGCACCGCGCGAATCACGATCGGCGTCGTCTGCCGTCCGCTGACGAAGAACACCGCCGCCCAGTTGCGCGATCTCTCGAACGCGCTCGCCAGCGAGGAGTCCGAGGAGGAGACGACGTTCACGCTCTGGAACGACTCGCTGCCCACCGCCACGCTCTCGCGCGACGCACTCGACGTCTTCCATTTCGAGGACAACGGCAAACTCGCGGTCCAGCTCGAGACCGTTGACGGACGCATCACCGCCCGCAGCGAGGTCGACACCCGCGAGTGGAAGCCGATACGCGAGTTCATCGAGGTGCACGCCGCTGGCATGGCCCCGCAGACCTTCAACCGGGAACTGGGCGACGCCCCGCTCGCCGGAACCTACCACGGCGTGGCGATCGCCGCGCCGGATCTGCCGCCCTCTGCCGCGGCGGCGCTCGCCACCGAATGGGCCAAGCGCAAGACCGCCGAGCCGCCCAACCATCGTTCGCTCGTCCGCTGGCTCGGCCGGGCGAAGACCGCGAAGTTCCTCGCCTTGCAGTCGCGCTGGGAGGAACGCACCGCGCCGAAACTCGGCGTCTCCCTCTCCCGCGCCGGATCCCCGCGTGTGCTCGTGTTCACCGCCGCCGAGGGGCTCGACGGGAAACTCAGCCAGTCCTTCGATCTCGCGGCGAGCGCGCCCGAAGTTTTCGGCGACGCCAAGGCCGTCGCCGCCTTCCACGCCCTGCAGGGGCTGGTCGACAGCGCCTTCGAAGGCGCGCCGCTCGGCGGGCAATCCGTCACCGACATCTGGGGCCACACGGGCGAGCTGGTGCTGGTATCGCCCTCCAGCCGCGAGCGTTTCGCCGAGGTGCTCGCCGCCGAAAACCTCCCCGAGCCGGTCGTTCGTCGTGTGCGCGAAGGCACGGAGTACCTGCTCTTCGCCGCCAAGCCGGTCCAGGTCCGCGGCCGACCGGTCTGGGGCTGGCTCGAGATCGACCCGCGCACCTATCGCACGCGCTCGGTCCTTTCGACCGGCGAACACGGCATGGTCGAATACCTCGTGGAGAAGTACGTGCCCGACTCGGCCTCGTACACGCTCGGCTTCATGGTCGGCGTCGACGCCTCGGTTTGGTCGGTGTGCTCGTTCACCCTTGAGGGACTGGAGTACGCCGAGGTCATGAAGCAGGCCGAGCAGTTCGCCAAGGAATTGGCCAAGAACTTCAACAACATCTCCGAGAACCCGAAGTTCTCCCTCGGCGGCGGCGTCACGCTGAGCCGCGACGGCATGAAGTTCAACGACGACGGCGAGTCGAACTTCCGCAGCTTCGTCGACGGCTACAACGCGGGCGTCGCGTACTACTTCCAGTCCGCCGGCGGCAGCTGACCATCCCCGCCTCGTTCCGCGATCCCTGGCCGGACGCCCGCGTCGGAGCCCCCCACGCCAGCACTCGGGTTGGTGGTCAGCCGGTGGGCCGGCGCAGGGCCATACGGCGCGGCCGCCCAAGCGGCCTCGCCCCGCTCGACGAATGGGTTCCCCGGGGAACGATCAGCCCGGAGGCATCTCCCGGGGCATTTTTGCCCGTTGCCAAACCCGGGGCCGACTCCAACCGTTTGCCCCTTTCCCATGATTTCCTGGTTCTTCAAACGTTTCGCCGGCCGCCACTACCGGAAGTTCATCCAGTCGTGCCCGCCCATCGTCGCGAAAATCAACGCGCTCGAAACCGAGTACCAGACGCTCCCCGAGGAGCAGCTGCGCGCCAAGACCGACGAGTTCCGCGCCCGCATCAAGGGCGGCGAATCCCTCGATGCCATCCTGCCCGAGGCCT
>JAEXPG010000091.1 GCA_023447015.1 Verrucomicrobiota bacterium | reverse complement strand
CCCGCATCCGGCCCCGCCCGGCACACACAAAAAACGGCGCGAGCGGACCCGCGCGCGCCTCCAAAGGCATTCCTATGGCTGACGTGCCGCTCAGGCGTCGCCGTCGTTGCCGATCGCCTCGACCGGGCAGCCCTCGAGGGCTTCCGTGCATTGGGCGATTTCCTCTTCGGTCACGGGCTGCTTGGACACGTAGGTGTAGCCACCCTCTTCATTCCGCGCGAAGAAGCCCGGGGCTGTTTCGCGGCACAGATCGCAGTCGATGCACTGCTGGTCCACGAAGAATTTTCCAGCGACGTTCTCCGCCCATTTGTCAGCTTTGTTGGCCATAGTGCGGCAACAAGAAGTCGGCGATGGAGAACGAGTCAAGAGACGAAGCCCGGAATAAAAGTCAGTAGCATCACGCAAGATGCGTCGCCACGGAATTACCGACCCATGCACCGGAGGCGCGCACGGAGCCGCCTTGTTGTGGTCGCCGTCAAACCACCGGACGGCCCGCCGCCGGCCCAGTCTTGGCCAGCGGCAGCTCGACGAGAATCGAGGTGCCCGTGCCGGGTTGGCTCTGGATGAGCGCGCGGCCCTGGTGCAGCTCGGCCAGCTTCACGGCGATCGCCAGGCCGAGCCCGGTGGTGCGCTTCTCGCAGAACAGCCGCTCGAATTGGTCCGGGGCCCGCAGGCTCGCGAGGATCTCGTCCGAGATGCCACACCCCTCGTCGTCGATCGTCAGCCAGACCTTGTCGTCCGTGATCCGCGAGCGCACCTCCACCCGCTTGCCGGCTTCGGAGAACTTGAACGCATTGTCGATGAGCTCCTCGCAGAGCTTGGCGAGATTCTGGTCCGAGATTGCGACCTCGCCGGTCGCGGCCTCGAGCGCAAGATCGCCGCGCCGTTGATGGCGGTCGGCCACCCGCTCGGCGACTTCCACAAGCACCTTCCGGAACTGTCCGGGGGCGGCATGGCGCAACGCCTCGATGCGCTCCGGCTCGACGGTCAACAGCTCGAGCTGCGAGTAGATCAGAAAATTCCGGATCAGCCGATGCAGCCGTTCGCCGGAGCGCTGGATGTCGCGCCCGATGTCGGCCGCTTCGTTCGGACGGATCTGGGCGGCTTCGTCGCGCAGGATGTCCGCCAGGCCGATGATCCCGGACAGGGGGGACAACAGCTCGTGCGGCAACATCATGCTGATGTGGCTCCGCAGCTTCTCCGCCTTCTCCTCGGCCTCGCGCCGCAGATCCTCGGCCTTCCGCAGGCGCGACGCGATCAGCGTGAGCAGCTCATCGATATCGAAAGGTTTGGGCAGGTAATCGTCGGCCCCGAGCCGCATGCCCTCCCGCATTCCCTGCAGGTCCGCCAGGCCGGTGACGAGCACGACCGGGATGTTGTGCGTCTCCGCCCGGGCGCGGATCGACTTCAGCACCTCGTAGCCGGAGACATCGAGCAGACCGACATCGCAGATGACGAGATCCGGCTTCTCCGTCCCGGCCAGTTCGATGCCCGACTGTCCGCTGACCGTGTCGACCACCTCGTAACCGGCCCGCTCCAGCGCCTTGATGAGGAGCTGGAGCATGCTGGCTTCGTCGTCGATGACGAGGATCTTGGGCATCGTTTGGGAAGTCGGGCGAAGGCGGCGGGCGCCGCGGCGGGAGACGGGCTGGAAGGTACGCGCCGCGCGGCGGCGGCCAAAACAAAAAAGCCGCGGTGATGAACACCGCGGCTCGAAAATTTCAGCAGTTGACGATCAACGACGGCGGAACCGGCGATACCCCACAACGCCGAGCACCATCGCCCCAAGAACAGCCGCGTAGGTCGACGGCTCGGGAACGGCGGAAGCAACTGCGGTCTGCATCACGGAATTATTGAAATCGTAGCTGCCAAACAACGCTGTCGTGTTGTTGGTGAAGCTCAACCCCACCGGCAGGCTAAGAGCATCGTAAGTGGTCAACCTCCACGAGCTATCAGTCAACAGCACCCATTGCGAGCTAGCCGAGGCTGTCTGGCTGTTGTTATGTACCCAGAGGGAGAGCTGCGCACCGGACGCAAATGCTCCAGCGTTCGAGGTGTGCTGGAAACCGATATTCCACTCCGGGCTCGCCGGGTCAATGTACGAAACGGAACCCGACATCGCATTGAAGTTCGAAAGCCAATTCGTCGTATTCGTGGCTGTCGGAGTGAAACCCGAGGAAAAGACTCCGAACGTCCCCGTTAGTGAAGATGTTCCATTGAAGGAGTCGGACGAAGAATTCCTGATCGAAAACGAGTAATCCTCGAGCGAGAACGTCTCAGCAAATAGCGAGACCGTAGAGAACGCAGCGAGAGCCAGAGCTGTACGTAAGAGTGTTTTCATTGTTTAGAGAGAGAAGGGACGAATAACCAAGTAGCCACTATCAGCGTTTGTGCGCTTGATCATGGTTACATTATCAGGAGCAAGGAACCGGTTGTTTGCGTAATCATTGGTCGTATCCAACTGTTTCCGCCAGGTCACACCGTCAGAACGAAGATTGTAGCGAACAAACCCGCCGTCATAGGGCAACAGTTGATCTGCGGCAGCTGCATTGTTGTTACCAACCCAACGAATCCCAGCAGGATCGTTAGCATCGACAAAACCACCGACCTCGACAGGCGACATATTCACCGGGAACGGAAGGGCGAACGCTTGAAGGCCCGTAGCCAAGTTGTAACGGAATGCGTTGGTTCGGACCTTACCGACGTTGACCATAGTCTTGGTCGAGCCAACAAACTGAACCATAAATCCAGCTCCAGGCGGGATAACTTTGGTCGCGTAGTTATTCACCGTATCAAGTTGCTTACGCCAAGTCACATTATCGCCGCGCAAATTGTAGCGAACCCAACCGCCTTCGTAGAGATACACTTTGTCCGCAAGATCCGGGTTATTGTTTCCGGTCAGAACGGGCGAGAAGAGTCCTTGAAGACGCTGGATAGTGAGGTGCTCACGAATCGCGCAACGAGCAGTTGCGAGCGCGTTAGCTGCCACCGTGGTCACCGTGTTATTCGCCGAAGCCAAGTTCAGGCTCACAGTCGCATTTGCTGCCGACACAGTAGCCGAAACACTGACGTCGATACGTTCTCCTTCAAGCGGGCCGGAGAGAACCTCCAAGAAGTACGGCTTGGCTGCGTCCAACGTACTTCCAACATTCAAACCCGTCCCCGAAAACGTCACCACCGACCCCGTATTGGAACTGACAGCCCCAACAAACGGTTCGGAGATGATCAGGGGAACACCGAGACCAAGGTACCCGGGCGCAGCATCCTTACGAACGAAGCCCACCGGATCAGTCGTAGCGGTCTGGGCAAACGCACAGGCCGCGAGCAGAGAGAATAGAACTGTTGCTGAAATTTTTCGCTTGTTTGCCATAAGGGTATGGCCAACGAGGTTGCGCCGCACGTACCGGGCATCAACCACAAACTGCTGCAAAATCGTGCGAAGAACGGCGGCCAGATCCTCTCGGCGCGTCACAAAACTGTTTACGCCCTACCCCGCGGCCATCCGCTGGTCAGCAGAACGTAAAGACCGGCCCGACGGCACAGCCGCAAGACGAGAAAACGCCCCGCCAGTTACCACCGGTCGTGGCGTCTCCGATCGAGCCCGCGGCCAATCCGCCGGCGGGCGGTCGCCGCCGCGACCCACCGCACCACCTGCGAGCTCGACGCCGGTGATTCCCCGCCCGGCCCCCTCGTATCCAGCCCCGAACCGGATCGTCGCAGCACCCCCGGCCGCACGATAGTGCCACCCGGGAGTGCGGGCTCTCGGGCCGTTTCGTGGCCGGGGTTGGGTGCCGGCCGGTCGCACGAGGCGCCAGCAACCGGCCGGCCAGGGTCTCCGGGGCCGTGGAGATTCGGAGCCGCCGGACGATTCACCGGCACCTTCCCGTTTCGCGCGCGCCCCATCGGGCACCCGCGTGTCCACGGATCCCAGCGCCGATTCCCGATGTCGCACCTAGTTGCTCCACCCCGCGCCGGTCGGTATCTTCTCGCCTATGAAAACGATCCTTACCCCCGTCGATTTCTCCGGCGTCACGATGCAGGTCGTCGAGCAGGCGGGCGACTTGGCGAAGGCGCTGGGGTGCAGCGTGGAGCTGTTCCATGCCCTCGCGCCGCCGGTGAACGTCGTCACCTACGCCATGCCGGTCGAGGCCTTCGCCAAGGAGATCGAGTTCGCCCAGGAGCAGGCGCTGCGGAAGCTCGGCGAACTCAAGCGCCACCTCGACGCCAAGGAGGTCTCCTGCACCACGAAGTTCACCCAAGGGCACACGGTTTCCTCCATCCTCGAGGAGGCGGCCACCATCCAGGCGGCGTTCATCGTGATGGGCTCGCACGGCCACGGAGCGATCTACGAGCTGCTCGCCGGCAGCACCACCCATGGCGTGCTCCACCGCGCCCCCTGCCCGGTGGTGGTCCTCCCCTCGCCCCGGCCGACCCGCTGACCCCGGAACGGGCAGACGACAACGGATCGATTCATCCGACGTTCAGCCGGCGACAAACCTGAACAGAGCAACTCGGCTGCGGCGGCTTCAGCGAGAAGGCCGGGGCGGCTCCGCCGCAGCCAAACGGAGAGCCGGAAGAACCACCGATTGCACGGATGGGCACGGATCCGAAACTCCCAATCGGTGGAGATCCCTGGTCACCTTGGCCGCGACGAGTAGTCCGAGGCAAATCGTGCTGGAAAAGGAACGTCCGAGGAGGGCGCGAAACAGAGAGGTCGAAGCGAGATCATCCGGCGCGCCCCCTCCCCTTCCGGGCGAACACTCTCAACCTGGAAAAGTTCTCACCAAGGAAGCGCTCCACGCCCTCCTTCCGTCTCGCCTCCGCCGCTGTGACCAGTCCGCACTGCCGGCCCGAGGGCAGGCGGCCTACGGCTGAAGCTCGACCTTGAGCCGGGCAAACCGCCGGGAAGCGCCCGCGGGGGCCGTCTCCCGCAGCCGAACCAACAGCGTGCCGTCGGGATTGGTTCCCAGCGTCTCCTCGACCGCCTCGACATCCTCCCAGACGACCAAGTCCCCGGAGACCTGCAGCGTGCAAACGAAACCACGCCCGCCCGTGTTGCGGCTGAAAACAAGCCCCAGGGTCCCCGCCTGCGAGTCCGCCGGAGGCCCGACAAGAGCTGGCAGATGCGCCATCGCACTCTCCGCCGGAGGAACGCCGAGGGCGAACTTCAGGAGATTCGGCACGCCGTCGCCGGCGGGGGCAGCGAGCGGGTCGCGTTGGGCGAGCGGCAGGCCAAACTGCGCCACCCACTCCGCGAACGTCATGCTGCGGGGGACATAGGCGACCAATCCGCGCTGCTCCTGATCCCCGGCGGAGGCGGTGACCCCGGTCACCAACAGCCGCCCGTCATCGTCGAAGTGGGCCGAGCGTTCACCCGACCCGGGCCCCGCCTCGACCAACACCGACTCGCGCGCACCGTCGCGCCCCAGTCGGACGACGGCGGAGCGGGTCACGCCGTCGGAGCCGACCTTCGACCCTGCGAGCAGCAACCGGCCGTCGGCCTGGAGCTCAACCGTGCTCGGGTAGGATAGTCCGCCACCTGGGA
>JAEXPG010000378.1 GCA_023447015.1 Verrucomicrobiota bacterium | reverse complement strand
AGTCCTGGACGATGTAGTCCAAGGGGAAGCCGGCGGCGCGGAAGTTGCGCACGACCTCGACGAGGCGGTCCTGCGTCTTGTAGCGCTCCTTGCTCATGAAGAGGCCGAACGCCTGCTTCGGGAACATGGGCGCCGCGCCGGTGAGCGTGCGGTAGCCGGCGATGACTCCGTCCATCGTGTCGCCGGCGACGAAGTAGTAGTCGACGCCGCCCGGCGCGCTCTCGGCCCGGAGCGTGGCCCCGGTGGCGTCGTCCTTGAAGGTCATCTTCGAGTAGATGTCCCAGAGGATGCCGTACCGGTGCGTGGAGACGAGGAACGGGACGACGATGCCGATGTTGGTCTGGACGAGCAGCACCTCCTTGCCGCGGTAGTCCATGTACGGCTCGTTGTACTGGCCGAGGCCGTAGAGCGACTCGTCGGGCGCGAGGGTGAAGGTCTGGCTCACCTCGTAGCTCGGCGCGCCGGAGATTGTCACCGGTTTGATGTCGTAGGGCTTCTCGGCGCGCTCGCGGGTGAGCACGCGACCGTCGGCGCCGAAGAAGGTGAGCGCGCCGGTCTTCTTGTCGGCGACGACGCGCAGTTGCTCCGTGGCGACGGTGAGCGCATCGGACGACTCCTCGACCGTGAACGCCACGGCGGCCGGCTGCGCCACGACGGCAAGGCTCGGGTGCTCCCAATGGCTCGCGCCGGGGTTCGCGTTCACGCGCACGATGCCGGGACCGTAGAAGAGGATGTTCTTCGTGAGACCGGCGACGCGGAGCTGCACGCCGTGGTCGAGGCGGACGGAAGCGAAGCCGTCCGTCGGAGAGGCGGGGGCGACGGACTGGAGGTGGCTGTGCGAGTCGAGGCCGGTGGCCGAGTGGAGCGGCGTGCTGCACACCAGCAATCCGACAAGCGCGGGAGCGAAGCGTTTTGTGAGTTCTCGGTTCATGGGGATGTAACAACGTCGGGCAAGAAACGGGCTTACGGTGCGGGTGCGGACTTCAGGAGCAGGATGCCCTGGAAGGGGACGGCGAGCGGCCAAGCCGCAACCATGAGGCTGGCGGAGCGAACGGAGCGAGTAGGCGAATTGGACATCATGGGCGGAAGATGGAGCAGGCTAGATCGTCGTTTCCCGCTCCCAGCGGCGTAGGCGGTCGCAGAATCACTCCACCGGGTGGGCCTCCGGCGGACCGAAGTAGCTGTCGTGCGGGTGCTCGTCGCCGACGATGATCGACTGCACAACCACGCCGGGATCGACCATTGCGAGCTTGAGCACGTGCGGACCGGGCGCGGCAACCACATGGGTCGAGCGCAGGAAGCGCGCGTTGTCGCGAGTGGCCCGGTCCCAGTTCTGACCGAGGAAGGTCTCGGGCTTCCGGTCGGCGAAGAGGTCGAGCACCTGGGGGGCCGCCTTGTCGAACGAGACGGCGATGCGGAGACCGCGATCCGGCACAAAATCCATCACCGGCCCGAGCACGAGAGTGACCGTGTAGCTGCCGGCCCGCGGGAGGTAGACCGGGTATTCGAGGGTCGGTGCCGCAGACGGCGGCAACACGCTCGCGGCGGTGACCGGAAGGATCGTCATCGCCGCCTCGCCGCGGCCGTAGTCGGGCAGCGCCACCCAGCGCACGCCGGCAACCTCGGTTTGTTTCGTCGCTGCGGAAGCCGCGATGGCGATCGGGCCGGTGAGGCTGGCGAAACGGCCCCGCGCTGCCGCGTGCTGCTCCGGCGTAGCCTTCATCGCCGGCACCTTCACCGACACCGTCCGGGAGCCTTTGACGAGAACCTCCCCGGTTGAAGCACCGTCCGGAGCCTTCGCCCAGTCGATCGAAACCCAGTAGCGCCGATCGCACCCGGGACCTTGCTGCTCCTCCAGCACGATCCAGGGCTGTGCAGCGGTGACCGTGTATTCGATGGGCCGGGTTCCGATGGGGAATACCTCGATGTAGGAACGATGTGGCTGGAATGAGTCGAAGACCGGCAGCACGGAGCCAGCGTAATGGTCCGGCCACGTGAACGGACTGCCCTCGATCGACACGCCTAGGCGGGCTTCGTTCGCCGGAGCAACTTCCACGACGGGGGGCACCAAGTCGACCACCGGCGGCTCCCAGTCGAACTGACCGAGATGAGTCTGATCCATGAGGTGGTTCCACTTCCCGCCTGCAAGCTGATGGTTGTAGGCATCGGTCAACTCCCGGTCCTGTCGGAAGAGTTCGCGCACCCGCTCGGCGGCAGCGTTGGTGCTCGCGCGGCCCTGTTTGGCGAACAGGTGGTTGCGACCGGCGGCGATGTTCATGGCGGCGACGATGGCCGACGCCGTCGCGGGGTGGAGCACGAGCTGGAAGAAGGCGTCGCGCTGTTCCGCCGGCAGGATCGCGTAGAGCTTCTCGGCGCGCTCGGCGACGTCGCGCCAGGCGGCCTCGACGCGCTCCGCCTCGTTGTAGTGCAGGAGACTAAAGGTCTCCGGCTTGATCAGCTCGGGCTTTCGCCAGCCGTTGTACTTCGTGTAGAGCGCGACGATGGCGGCGATCTCGTCGGCATGCTCCGGGCCGAAATCGCGCTCGGCCCAGCGGCGGGTATAGGACGCGACCCGGTCGCCGGTGTACGCCGCGGGATTCCAGGCCATGCGCAGGAAGAACTCGATCGGCAGCTCCAGCGGCTTGAGGTCGCCGACGTTGACGATCCAGATGCGAGTGGCGCCGTATTCGGCCGCAAGGTTCATCTGCTCGGCGATCTTCGGGAGCGGGTTGGTGTTGATCCACTGGTAGGCGTACGGACCGCCGTGCATGTCGAAGTGGTAGTAGATGCCCGCCCCGCCGCTGCGCTTCCGCTCCTCGGGCGTGGGGAGGCGGCGGAGGTTGCCGGTGTTGTCGTCGGTCCAGAGTAGCGTGACGTCGTCCGGCGGGCGCAGCCCGGCCTCGTAGAAAGTTTTCACTTCAGTGAAGAGCGCCCAGAGTTGGGGCACCGTCGCCGGATCGACCTTCATTTCCTCGGCCAGGATGCGGCGCTGGTCGGTGAAGATCTGTTCGAGCTGGCGGATGTCGGACTGGATGCTGCCGGTGCTGACCATGCCCGTGTCGCCATCGCCGCGCATACCGACGGTGACGAGGTTGTCGTAGGCCTTGTTGCGGGCGATGCCCTCGCGGAAGAAGCGCTGTAGCGCCTCGGCGTTGGTGGCGTAGTTCCACTTGCCGTTCCCGTATTGTTCCCGGCGTGTCGTCCACTCCTTGTGGGCGCGCATCATCGGCTCGTGGTGCGAGGTGCCCATGACGATGCCGTACTCGTCGGCGAGGCGCGGATTCTCCGGATCGTCCTCGTTGAACGCGTTGTCCCACATCGCGGGCCAGAGGTAGTTGGCGCGCAGGCGCAGCAGCAGCTCGAAGACCTTCGTGTAGAACTTCGAGTTGAGCCCGCCGAACTTCTCGTTCGCCCAGCCGGTCAGGCACGGTGCCTCGTCGTTGAGAAAGATGCCACGGTAGCGCACAACCGGTTCGCCCGAAGCGTAGCGGCCGGGCCGCACGTAGGCCGCGCTGCGCTTCCGCGGCGGCACATCGGCCCACCAGTACCAAGGCGACACGCCGAGCTGCTCCGAGAGTGCGTAGCTGCCGTAGATCGTGCCGCGGTTGTCGCGGCCGGCGATGACCAGCGCGCGCGCCACTCCGGGCATGGGCTGCGCGACGGTGGTGATGACGAAGCTCTCCCATTTCCCCTGCAGGTCGGTCACGTCGAGTTTGCCCGAGGCGGCCAGCGCATCGATGGCGGCGTTCTTGCCGAGCGTGCCAATGATGACGACGACGGGCGCGGTCGGTCGCTCGGCCGAGGCGACCGGCTGGCGCGCGGTAACGCGTTCCACGTCGGCCTGCAGATCGCCGATCGCACGGATGACGCCGGGCCACTCGGCCGCATCGTACCAAAACGGCGTGGCGCCATTTTCCGCCACGAGCGGGAATGCGGTGGACGATGGGGCGTCGCTTACGACGAACGTCTGAGGCAATCCGAGGCTTGGCGCGGCCGGGGCGGGGAGAGACCACGAAGTGGCGGCCAACAAGGTCAGCAACGTCTGACGGAGGGGGTGATTCAAGTGGAAAGAAGGCGAGTTCGGTTGGTGATGTGTGCGTGTCGCGCGAGACGCAGAAGGAAGGTGAAGGGGCGTTTGGTCGCGCGGTGGAGTTGCACGAGGAAGGTATGTTCTCTCTTGAGCTTCGGCACGCCAAAAGGCCTTGGTCTAGGTTGTTGGAGCTGCAGGAGAGGTATCGAGGATCTCTGGTTCCTTGCAGCCGATGAACAGACATCATCGGGCATGGTCTCGAAAGAGCTGGCGGTCGGATCGGCAGCGGAGAACGAGCCGGCGTCGCACGGCCATTGGAAAGTGGGAACGGCGGACCGCCGGGGCGATCCGCCGTCGATGAATCGATCAGAGGGCAGAGCCTAGAAGCTGAAGGTGTTGGTCAGCGTCCACGTCCGCACGGCACCGATGCCCCAAGCGGCAACCGTACCGTCGTACTGCGTCGAAAGCGGAACCAGGTAATTGCTGTCGAACGCGTTGCGCAGATTCAACTGCACCCGCCAATCGAGCTTCGAGGTCAGCTTCCGCTCGTAGCCCACCCAGAGATCAACGTGATCGGAGGTCGGGCCATAGTAGGGATTGTCGATATCGAAGCCGATCGAACCATCAGCATTCTTCTTCATCGGATAACCGATGGCGATCTTGTCCTCCCAACGGTAGCCTGCGCCGAAGTTGAAGCCCTTCAGGCGGCCGGAGGAAAAGGCGTAGTTGCTGACGACGTTGAAGCGCCAGCGACGGATCTCGGGGGTGTTGGCACCCTCCTGCAGGCGCATCAGCGCATAGCTCTGGTAGAAGTTGGTGTTCCAACTGTTCAGCCCCGGGTGCAGCGGCGAATTCTGTCCGCCACCCCACTGCCGGATATCGCCCATGGCCGTGGTGTTCTGGTAGGTGTTGGTCAATTCGACGAATTCGCGCAGGGCGGCGCCGCCCACGTTGTTGCGCTGGGCCCTGGTGTCGGACGCGTTGAGCGTCACGCGCCAGTTTCTGGTCGGATTCGCCGTGAACTCGTATTCCCAACCCGTCGAGATCTGATCCTCCGTCGCGGTGAAGTTCGCGACCGGAGTGGACGCAACTGTCGGCGCGGTGACGCTGAAGTTGTTGAATCCCCATTCACCCAAGATCTGTTTCACGAGTGGCTCGCTGGTGTACTTGCGCCAAGCCTGCACGGCCGCCGCCGCAACGGCATCCGCTTCGGCTTGGGTCTCGGTGACGCCATTGATCGTGCGGGGAGCATAGCGCCAGGTCTCGCTGCCGATATCGGTTCCGGTCTCGGCCACCGAATTCGGATTACCGATCTTGGTCAGGTGATACTCGTAGGAGTCGGCGCGGTTCTCATTGCGCACGATGTAGTCGCCAAGGAGGAACCAGGTTGTGAGCGTGTTGTTGCTCGCATTGAGCGACGAAGTGCGATACTTGTTGATCTTCAGTGAGAAACGTTCGTCCTGGGTGGAGATGAGGAGGCCGCGTTCGTTGGTTTTGCCCGAGGGCAGCGCCAGCGGTTTCCCATGGATGTCGTTACGAGCGCCCGTGATCTGGAAGTTCTGGGACTCGTTGTAGAAGAGGCTCACGTTGACCGGAAAATGTTCACCATACCGGCCGAAGAACTTGTTCAACTTCGCCACAACGCTCCAGCTCGGGGAGTTGGCTTCGGCAACTCCGGCGGTCCGGCCGACGGTGGAGTACTGCAACATGCCAGCATCAACTCGATTTGCCGGGATGATATAGCCCAGGTTCGCATGGTCGGTATCCGGCCAGGTGGTCGGAACGTAGGCCGAGGCAGCCCACGACTTCACGCTATCATGGCGTATGCCATACATGCCGACGATCGCCCCGTCCCAGAAGTAGGACTGGAGCACCACGGCGCGAGAATCGACTTTGCGCTTGTTGAGCGTGGCACCGAACGTCAACGCCTCCTGATCGCCATTCTCGGCGCTGAGGATTTTCTGCGTCGTCGTCGTCCAGCCGACGTAGTTGGCGGGATTCTCCGACTCGGTCAGGGAGGCGTTGTTGTAGGGATTGATCCACTGGGCGCTGGGATTCGCACTCGAGTTCCAGGTCGAATCGAAGTAGCTGAAATCGACTGAACTCGGCACTTCGACTGCCGCGCCAGCGCGCGGCACGTACAGTCCATTCGGGGATGCCTTGTCCTTATAGGTACCGTCGAGGTAAACCGTGCTGCTGACGGCACGTTCGTTGGCATTCAAGCCGTATCCCGATGTGCCCGAGGCAAGGTTGCGCGCCAAGAAGGAGGAGGCGTAGCTGTTTTCCGTGCCGAACCGCTTGAATGAGCGGCTGTCGGAGCGGTACATGTCCTGGCTGTAGAGCCCGCTGAGCGTGTGCTTGCCCAGTAGCTTAGCGACCCAGCCCTTCTTGCCGCCCTCATTGAAGTTGTGCGTCGCGAAGGCGCTCAGCCGCGACGACTCGTGGGTGACCCCGGTGCGGCCGTTGCCGTAGGTGTTGTTGCTCTCGATGTACGGCTTCCCGAAGTTCGGGTTCGGCTGCCCGTTGATCAGCGTCGTGTTGATGTCGACGAAGAGCGTGTTACTGAATGAGTATTGGCCGCGGTTATACTGCTCGACGTCGTAAGCCGCCTCGAAGCCGACCTTCTCATGGAAGAAAGTCTGGGTGAGGCTGGCGCTGAAGTTCTTGAAATTCTGCCACTCGTTCTTGTTGTCGCCTTCGAGTAGGTTGTTGTAGAAGTCGAAGATCGACGAATCGGACAACGTGGAGGCCTTCCAGACGCCTTGGTCGCGGTAGGGTACGGTCATGTCGCGTTCGGCCATGTAGGTGGTGGTGGCCATCGAGACGCGGCGGGAGAAGAGAAGTCCGCCGATGCTGCCGTCGAACGTGCCGTTCGATCGCAGTCCGCCGGGTGTCGTATATTCAGCCTGGAGGTACTTCGACGGCGTGGTGGTTCCCTCGGTCACCGGCATCCAAATGCCGCCGAAAAACGACGGCTGGCCCAGCCAGACCTGAGTGTTGAACCTGCTCGTACCATACTGTCCGGCGTCTGCCGGGTAGTAGCCGCCGGTCTGCACGCCGGCGCTGTCGAAAGTCGGCTGACCATTGGCGGCGAGGTTGTAGAAATAGCCGGTATACTGGACCCGGGTTGGATCGTAGCCCGCCTTGTTTACCTTGGTCCACCACGTCGAGAACTGGTCGGTCGGCGTGATCGTGCGCGGGTTATTGCTTCGAATCGTCCCGTTTTCGAAGTTCACTTTCAGCGTCGTGTGATTGCCATTCCGCGCCAGGAACTGCGGGTCGTAGCGGAGGGTCGCGAACACGCGGCGGTCGAGGCTGTAGGCCGGCTGCTGCTTGAACTTCTCGTCATTGCGCACCAGGGCGACGCGCACGGAGAGTTCATCATGGAGGATGTTCTGATTGACGTCGACCGACTGGCGGTTGGCGCCAAAGGAACCGTAGCGCAACTCGGCCGAGCCGAAGTTGCGGTGCTGCGCCACCTTTGTGGTGGCGTTGATGATGCCGGCAGGGCTGCCGAGACCGAACAGGATCGAGTTCGCACCACGCTGCATGTCGATGCGGTCGACATTGTAGCCATCCCATGGGATGTCCGAGCTGAAGAAATTCCGCGTGTTGTCTGCCGAGGTGAGCCCACGAACGCGGGTATTGCCGTTGGGGCTGACCAGGCGACCTGATTCGTCTTCCGTCTTACCGCCGCTAGCGCCCCTGAAATTGCCCTGGGTACCACCGACTTCCGTGTTCGTGGTATAGGCGAGGAGAGTCTTGTTATCGGTGGCGCCAGTGTCCTTGAGGAACTCGGCCGTCACGACCGAGATCGCGGAGCCGACGTCTTCCAGACGGGTGTTGATGCGGGAACCGGCGAGGGTTTGCGTCGCCGAGTAGCCTCGATCGGAGTTGGCGGTCACTTCAAACGGGCTGAGAACGACGACGTCGCTCTCGACGTCTGTCGCGGCGCTGGGAGGAGTCGCAGCGGTCGGGGCTGTCTGCGCGAACAGGCCGGGCGCGAGCCCGGCAGTCAGCGCGATAATGCGGTATTTATGCTGTGCATTCATTGTCGGTAGGGTTCGTTTTTCTTTCTGCCGTCGGCAGAATGGAGGTTCCCTGCTGTGTCGCGATCGGGAGGGGCGACCAAGAGGGGGGCGATGGCGATGAAGCGGTGCGAGAACTGCGGTCGCAAGGAACCACCCGGCCAGACTGGAGTTATACTTTCGTATAGGTCTCCCGGGAACGCGCCCGTTGCCGGATGGGCTCCGGGACCCCTTCCGATGAAGGCGGCGGTACCGCGGTGGTCCCTGTCCCAGTTGCGCGGAGCGCGCAGGGGGCGCCCGCAGCCCCCTGGAGGGGGGG